>JAPLUN010000251.1 GCA_026397715.1 Verrucomicrobiota bacterium | reverse complement strand
TGGTTCACTCGTTGTCCAGATACCAGCAAACCTTATCCCGAACTACTGTATGCGGCGATTGTTCACTAAACCCTCAGCGCAGCACTCAAGGGCGAACAAAACGGATGCAGGCAACGGCTCGTATGGCATCTGTCGTGTCATTGACGCCTCCCGCTCGCCGTCACCTGATCCGAAACGTTAGGCCACTTCGTGTCCGCTATGCCAAATTATCCAGACGCCATTGATCCTTCCAAAATTGGAGATTATCCCGCTTCGGCTGGCGCGGGTGGAGGCTACGTATGGGACGAGGTGCTTGAGTACCGCGTTTGGTGTCATCCCAAGGACGGCGGCGACGATTTCTTCTATGCCTACTCCTCGTATGATGAAGCTAGGCTGGCTGCTGATTCGTTGCGCTCGACGGATGAGAGCCTCGCTGAGGTTGAGTCTCCACTGGCCTTGATTTTGCAGCGTGAGCATATTGATGAGCCTGAGACAGGAGTGTATGTCCATGTTGTCGAGGAGCGACTGGCGGAGTGGCCGCCAGAGTTCCTGTTTCGGCCCAAGCGGACACCGCATACCATCCCTGATTTTCTAGCGCCAGATGCACCACCCAACCGCCTCGATATTATTCGAGGGCTTGCTACCAAGAAGACATGACACCGTGGCCTAACCACGCGCCGGAGCCAATCGCCGTTGGCGCTTTCAGTTCCGCTGTCGCGGTCCACGCTGCGATTCGGTGGTGGCTCAGCTATCTAAGTTAGGCGTTGCTATGCGCATCCTGTAATTGAATCCAATGAACACCGACGACTGCGCAACAGGTTCCTCCTTTCCGGAGCCGTGGGGCGCTATCGACATCAATCGTTGGCGCGAGGTTCCTTGCCTCACCGGAAGCGTTGCTACCGAGGACGACGTTCGAGTTGGTCGAGCCTCATTCTACCTCCAATCTCCCGGTGAGATTGGAGCTGGCTTTGAGGACATTGGACTGCCGCATTGCGCTATCTGGACAGACGAGCGCCAACAATTGATCCCAGTGGTCATCATCCAGTCCGAGCGCGCTGGCGATAAGCACTACGTTGGCTTTCGGTTTCTCGACGGCGGCAATGGAGTCGGACTACGATTCGAGTTCCAGCTGCTCGATGCACCCAATGAAATATTCCAAAGCAGCAACGCCTAACCATGCGCTGCAGCGAACCCGGCCATCGCTTCACTGTTGCAATCCGTCACTTGCCGATCTTCAGCAGCTGCCCTTCTTCGAGGGTCATCGTTCCATCCACACCATCCAGGGTGTAATCGACCTTCAATTGCTTCTCGATGCCATTGGCCGGGTCGCCAAAATTCTCAGCGGTGGCTGCCACACTGAGCGAATCTTCGATCCAGTCCGCCACCTTCTGCGTCACGTTCACCACGGTGTTGCTGGCCAGATCTCCATAGACCGCGTTCCGGATCACCAGACGCGGTGCCTTGGCTGCGCGTTTCACGGGCTTGAGCTCCAGGAAGGGATTTCCAATCAGCAGAATGCCTGAGACGATGTCGCCGGGCACATGATCTCCCGGCGCGTGTTCAATTTCATGAGCCTGCTTGCACGGAAGATACGCTTTGCCGAGGTAGTCTCCGGCGCGCAGTCGCGCATAAATGAGGTCATCAAAACCCACGCCGCCGCTGCGTACCTGGGCGACTGCCGCCTGCCCCAGATGATTGCCAAAAACCCAGCTCAGCCCGCAGTTGGGGCCGTTGTTGTCATGGGCCGTCTTGGTCCAGTTGGCGGCGAAGCAGCCATGGCTGATGGTGATGAGAGATCCCGTTTTCATGGCGGCAATCTCATGCGCAAAGAGATCCTCGTCGTCCAGCGCGTGACCAGTTTCATCCGAGTGCAGCGCCACGCAGGTGAGCGAGTAGCTGTGTTTTTGGAAAGCCTCCAGCGCGGCCTTGTGCGTGCAGGCTTTCCCCTCCAGCAGCGTCACATCCTCGGGTGCGGAAAACCGCGCACCGCCGCGCCGCTTGAACCACTCCCCGGTGCCGGGCCACTCTGCGGTGATGACCTCCGTACTGAAGAGCAGGGTGCGCAGTTCCGGCACCACCCTGCCTGTGTAGTAGTCGTGCGTCTTGGCAAAGAACCGGCGCAATGCGGGGATGTCATCGTCTTGGGCCTTCTCGCTTGCACGAATGTTGGCCACCCAGATCTTGAGCTGCGGTGTGCCCTTGTAGGCATCGTCCACGCCGTCCTGGTTGTTGTCCACGAACTCAAGATCGAAGTCCTCATAGTAGAGCGGATTGGGATTGGCATGCTCATGCATGAAGAACGGGTGCATGGGCATGGCCCCGACAAGGATAACACCAGAAACGCCGCTCTCTTTGTGCAGGCTCTTAATGGCCGCACGCACCTCCGCAGGAGTCTGCCAGTCGCGCACGATGAGCCGCACCTTCACCGGAAAGCGTGCCTCCACATCAGCCATGTAGGTGCGCAATGGCTCTGCGAGCGCCTTCTGCGTCGGTTCGCGCAGCAAGATCGCGATGCGCTGAGGCTCCGCCGAAAGCAAACTCGAGACTGCGAGGAACAGCGTGACGACGATAAAGTGCTTCATGGCTCTTGTTCACTCCGTCGTTCCTGCTGCACCCACTGCCCAGATCCGCACCTTGGCGGTTGATCCTTGCGGCACTTTGCTGCCTGCGAACTCAATGCGCACACGGTGCTGACATGGAGACAAATCCTCCACCAGCGGCAATCGGTTGGGACTCTTTTTCAATGGCTGCGCTGCTCCTCCGTCGATGGAGAAGGTGGCAAAGCGTTCGGCTTCCTCATCGATGTCGTATCCCACAAAGAGCAGCTTGCCCACGAAACCAAACTCGATCCCTTCATCAGTTGCCACCGGGCTTTCCCACTTGGTGCCGTCCGGAGTTTGAGTCCAGCCGCTGTTTTGAGCCGGCTTCAAGTCGGTGCCTTGAGCATAGCGACAGTTGGCGAAGAGGTCCGTGATCATCGGCGCAGGAAGCTCCACATGACCCGCGCTGTCGCTTTGTCCCGGTTTGGCGTTCACCTCATTGAAGAGAGAGATCAAAAGCTCCGAGGCGAGAATGTGCCCCGTGTCATTCGGATGCACCACATCCGCATACATCACCTCCCACTTGGCGCGTCCGCTGTAAATCTCCGGCCACCACGCATCGCGAAAGCTGACCATCGGCAGATCATAGTGTCGGCCCAGCATGTGCTGAGTCTCCTGAGCGTTTTCTCCCTTCCTCTGCATGAAGAACATCTGGACGACGGCTGGCTGCTGCGGCTCGCGCAGGATCTGCCTCAGCACGCCCTCGTAGCTTCCCCAGAACATCGGCACCGGATGATTGTCGTTCACGGCATACTCCACAATGACGAGGTCCGGCTTCTTGCTCAGCACATCCCTTTGCACCCGCATCGCACCGTAGAGCGAGTTGGTGCCACCGATGCCTGCATTGACAAAGCGCACCTTGGCCTTGGGGAAGGTTTGTGTGAACCAATCCGCGACCCGGGCGATGTAGCGATTCTTCGGGTCCTTGGTCTGCAAGCCTCCTGCGGTGATCGATCCACCAATGGCAGCCACGCAAATCTCCTCACCACGCCGGGCCTTCGCCATGACCGCCGCCAACCGGCTTTCATTGCCCATGGAGACTAGTCCGCGATCCCTGATCGAAGGCGTGGTCACAGGTGACTGTGCATGGATCACTGCATTCGGTTGCAGCGAGATGGATACAAGAATGGCGCTCCAAAGGGACGGAAAGTTTTTCATAGGAGAGGAGGGAGACGCATCATGAAGCCGGGGGGCAGGGTGCAAATAATGGGCACTAGGATCTCCTGCCAACGCCCGTATCTGGCCATTCCCTGCTAGCTCATTCCCTTGCCAAAATCAAGACCCTCGCAATTTCACCCCACTATTCACCGCCCGAAGCACTCAATCATGCCTCCGAATTCTGATTCTGCATCAGCGTCTCATCAGCGGTTAGAATCCCTTTTTTCTCAGCCCTCCTTCCAGCCTCCCAGCGCCTCCTTGACAGGCAGACGCCACACTCCGACCCCAACTGGGGTCTCGTAACATAGCGAAGGGTTGCCGAGCCTCGGCGAGGCTACCCTGGTACCCAGGTCTGTCACCGGGAAGCAAACCCATCACGCCGCCACACTCCACGGCCACCAGCAGCGTCTGCAATGAGTTCCGCCGCGTTGGCTCCTTGATTAGATAGAGACAGCGCTCCGCGATCACCTGCCGCGTAGAAGCGGCTCAAATCAAAGCGAGTGATAAAAAAATGGTCTCACTTTTAAAGTGCTAAAATTCAAGTGAATCGCAACCAGTTCCCATTTCTCGAAAACCATCGTTGCTAAATGGATCTTCGTTTTTAGGCTGAGTAAGATGAACAAGGCACGTCGCAAAAAAAGAAACGCCAAGCATCGAGCCATTCGAAAAACTTCTGAGCAGTCCTCAATAAACGCAGTGCCTATAAAGGCTCATCAGCCAACTATGATGGAGATCGCAATTCAAATTATAGCCGCTCTCGCAGCGATCCTGACGGTTGTCGTGGGTGTTCTGTTTATCTTACCAGGGCATAGAGATGCTGCCATTTGGACGAGTTGCACCGTTGTGTGCCTCATTGTTATTGGTACGTTTTGTTGGTTCCAAGATCGAGCATGGAAGGCCGACAAGCTTCAGGCCGAGGCGAGTGAGAATCGCGAGGTAGCGCTTAGATTTGTTTATACAAATTGGCCGGCTCTCATGATCGAGAATCGTTCCAATGTAACGGAGAAGGATATAAAGTGGGCGGTAGTTTTATGGAATTTGAACCTGCCCGATAGAGCAGATCCTTTGCCAATCCCTGCTAGTACACAGGACTGGTTGAATCCTGGGACTTCTGGGGGGCCACAGGGGTTGTTTGGTTCTCCAAATGTGGCGAGTCTCGTAAAAGAGGGTGACAAGCTGTTAGGGGTTGCCTCAGTCACCGCTCCTAATGTCAAAAATGGAAAGTCGTACATTGTATCTATTCAAATTGGAAAGGGCGGTTGGTACTCAGAGATCAAGACCGGAAAAGGAGAACTGCGAGTCCCGACACGATTTGATCGTGAAACGAAATCTGTATATTTTGAAATGCTTCAGACAGTGAAAGAGAGTGATCGCATACCAATCACTGATCCCAAACCGATTACCGACCCAATAAACTGAAATGATAATTGTGGGTAATTGGGAAACTGGAGCGGCGTATAAAGACACTCCTGTAATGGGGCCGGTGAAAAATTATTTTGGTTTCTATTCAGTGGAAACACACTAGCACATCAGCCTTTACGTTTAACTCCTCGTGACAGAATTCCCTCGTTGTACGCGACCTCCAGGGAGGGGATCTAGTCGCCCATTAAAAGCAGTTCATCCACTTTTTGGAGTAATGCCGCGCCCGTCATTAGTGCTGCATTTCGTAGTTTAGCAGTGATAGCACCGTCTAGAGGAAGATGTGATTTTAAGGGCAAATCCCGAAACTCTTCAAATGGTTCGGCTTGCTTTTTGAATCCAGGATCGATCTTTCCCGCTGAATGAACGATGCAATTTCTAAATGCGTTCAAGGCCCAGATGTCGCCACTCGCAACCGTCTTAAATACAGACTTAATCTCTGGGCCAAATGTAATGGCGTAATAGTCCTCAATATTGCGTCGCTTCTGAAAAGTCACCATTCCGACTTCTTTCCAAAATGAGCCCGGGTGCGTCTTTGGATTGGCTTCGGCGGTAGGAAGTCCAGAAACCTTTTCGTCCGGCTTCTCCCACTTCTGATTTGCGAGTAGCCGTCCAAATATCCTCCCCGTGCTGTTGTCCACTGCAGCAACCCATAGATCAGACACCAGCGCCTCAAAGAATAGCCAAGACTCCAGAATGACAGAGGTGTAAAGGGCGTTGATGCTTGTTTTCATCAAGGGGTCCATAATCTGTTGTTCGACCACCATCACACCAGCATTCCATAAGGCTGCCATTCTTTCATCCTTGGTCCATGTCATGTATTCAGCCAATTGCTTTTCACACTCCATCATTTCAAACTCAAAAAAATCATTGGGTGGCTGTTGAAGGGCAAATGCTCGCAAGGATCGTTCAATCCCCCTGACCCTGAACTGAGCATTGCTTGCGATAATGCTGTCTCGGTTTATTTCCCAGGTGATGTTTGCTGGCATCATGGAGAATACGCAAGTTCTTGTCATGTTGGCATGGAACGCATCCACACAAGGGCGCAGGCAGGCGCTCTTAATCTGTGTTAAATCCTTCATGGCGGAATCCCATTCGGGGTACGCTCTTATAAGGTCGGCGTATTTATAACTGTCCATCTTCCCCGTTTACGCTGGACCGCAATTTCGGCAACCTCCAACGTGTGAGTCTGCTCAATGACGCCATGATGCAGGTGGTTCGCCCTCTCCTGCGCACAGCCCGAATCCAGCAAGTCTTCTCGTCGCCCTCTCGTAGTGTTCCCGCGCATGTACCTCCGCCTCTTTCTCGCCCTCCTCCTGCTCCCCCTCACGGGCTTCTCCGCAGACACCCTCCTCCCCGCCGGTGCCGCCTCCGTGGACATCACCCCCGACTACCCCGTGCGCCTCAGCGGCTACGGCAACCGCCGCGCCCCCAACACCGGCGTCTCCCAGCACATCTTCGCCAAAGCCCTCGCCCTCGGCACTGATGAAGAAGGCCCCGCCATCCTCGTCACAGTCGACAACGTCGGTGTCCCCGCCTCCCTGCGCGCCGAAGTCCTGCGCCGTCTCACGCAAGACACCAAAGCCACCGACGCCCGCTTCGCCATCTGCTCCAGCCACACCCACTGCGCTCCCATGCTCATCGGCGTGCTCCCCAATCTCTTCGGCATGGACATCCCCGCCGAGCACCTCCCCGCCATCGAGCGCTACACCCGCGAACTCACCGACAACATCGAAAAAGCCGCACGCGCCGCCCTCGCCGATCGCAAACCCTCCTCCCTCGCCTGGGGCGTTGGCAAAGTCGGCTTCGCCGCCAACCGCCGCACGTTCCCGCTGAAGCCCATCGATCACGACCTCCCCGTCTTTCGCGTCACCGGCGCCGATGGCAAAGTGCGCGCCATCTTCACCAGCTACGCCTGCCACTGCACCACCATCGGCATCGATGAAATCCACGGCGACTGGGCCGGTGTCGCCCAAGAAGCCCTCCAGCGCGAATTTCCCGGTGCCATCGCCCTCACCGCCCTCGGCTGCGGTGCCGATCAAAATCCCAATCCCCGCCGCACCATGGAGCTCGTCAAACAATACGGCGAAGACCTCGGTTCCGAAGCCAAACGCATCGCCACCAGCGAACTCAAACCCCTCACCGGCCCGCTCGCCTGCCAATCAAAACAAATCGACCTCGCCTTCGACACCCTCCCTACCCGCGAAGAATGGCAAACCCTCGCCGCCTCCAAAACTCCCGCCATCGCCTACCACGCGCAAAAGAATCTCTCCCGACTCGATCGCGGCGAAAAACTCCCCACCCAACTTCCCTACCTCGTCCAACGCTGGAGCTTCGGCGACGACATGGCCATGGTCTTCCTCCCCGGCGAAATCACCGTCGATTACTCCCTCCGCATCAAACGCGAATTCGATCGCTCACGCATGTGGGTCAACGGCTACTCCAACGACGTGCCCTGCTACGTCCCCTCGCGTCGCGTCCTCGAAGAAGGAGGCTACGAAGGTGCCGGTGCCATGGTCTATTACGACCGCCCCACCAAGTTCGCTCCCGATGTCGAAGACCGCATCATGACCGCCGTTCATGCCGTCACACCCAAAGAATTCCTCACCCTCCCCGACCAGATCAAACCCGCCGAAGCCCCGTCAGCCATCGCCTATCCCGACCACTCCAACCTCCTCATCGTCCGCGACTCCAAAGGCACCGAGCGCCCCGTGCAAACTGCCGCCGACTGGGCCGAGCGCGTCACTCACATCAAAGCCAGCATGCAGCAGGTCATGGGCCCCCTCCACGACACCTCCCGCTGGTCCCCGCTCAACATCCAAACCATCTCCGAAGAAAAAACAGAGAAATACCTCCGCCGCAAAATCCACTTCACCCCCGAACTCGGCGACCACGTCCCCGCATGGCTCCTCATTCCCAATGACGCCATCAAGGCACCCGCCATGCTCTGCCTCCATCAAACAACGAACATTGGCAAAGACGAACCCGCCGGCCTCGGCGGCAAACCCTCGCTCCACTACGCCCACGAACTCGCCGAACGCGGCTACGTCTGCCTCGTCCCCGACTATCCCTCCTTCGGCGAATACCCCTACGACTTCAAAACCCAGGGCGCCCATCGCGCCAGCGGCTCCATGAAAGCCATCTGGAACAACATGCGCGCCGTCGATCTCCTGCAATCACTCCCGCAGGTAAACAAAGACCGCATCGGCGTCATCGGCCACTCCCTCGGCGGCCACAACTCCCTTTTCACCGCCGTGTTCGACGACCGCATCAAAGCCGTCGTCACCAGCTGCGGCTTCACCCCCTTCCACGACTACTACGGCGGCAAAGTCGCCGGCTGGACCAGCGATCGCTACATGCCCCGCATCCGCGATGTTTACGAAAACAACGCCGACAAAATCCCCTTCGACTTCTACGAAGTCCTCGCCGCCATCGCCCCCCGCGCCGTCTTCTCCAACTCCCCAGTCAAGGACAGCAACTTCGACATCACCGGCGTCCGCAAAGCCTTCAGCAAAGCAGGCGAAATTTACACCCTCCTCAAAGCCGAAAAAAACCTCACCCTCGTTAGCCCCGACGCCCCCCACGACTTCCCCGAAGCCGAACGCAAGGCCGCCTACGAGTGGCTGGACGGCATCCTCAAGGTTTCACCAAAGTAGGCTCCGCCCAAATCGCGTAGTTGCTCTTGGAATCAACACCGCGCGAAGTGAGCGCAAGCTGAAGCTCCGCCACCCCCGTCACATCACATTCCAGCAACTTCGCCGGATAAGTCCCATTCAGAATAACCGTCGTCAGCACCTTGCCATTCCCGCTGATCGTAAACTCAACGCGCCCCTTGGCCCCCAATTCCGGATGCAATCCCGCCAGCACCGTGAAACGCCCATAAACATCTTTCGGCAGCAAAAAAGTCAGAGGCTTCCCCATTCCCGCGCTGATCCCATTTGTGAACTCCTGATTGCTGGATCCGACACAAAGTTTGAGCGGCATGTCCGCGTTCCCACCCGCCAAAATCCCCCCGCTCCGCGCATGCCCCCAGTTCGGTGAACTGAAAAACTGCGACTGCGGATAGTAGCAGCTGGCCGCCTCCAGTGGAAAGAAGCTGCCAATCTGCACCCGCTTGAGCAACTCCTGCTCTTCCGCTGCAAACTTCTGCATCCCAAGGCACACCATGGTATAAACTGCATCCGCCACCACCTGCGCATCCATCGTTGCCGCCTTCAACTGATGCTTCACCACGCTCTCTTTATCTTCCCGATACAGCGCCTGGATAATCGGCACCGTGGTGCTGCGAGCATTGAGAATCTCATCATGCACCCGGTGCATGAGCCTCCATGCAGCTTCATTCACCGTGTTGCCAAGAAGTGCAGGCTTGTATCCCTCAATGCTCACCTTGAAGTCCCCGTTCTCAATCGGTCCATGCATGAGCTGACCTTTCATCGCATCCGATGGCGGTAGAAACTGCTGCAGCAGCGTAAACATGTTGTCTCCGGGCACCGTGTGCGAAGGACTGCCATAATCTTCAATTTGATGGCAGATCGTGCCCATGTAACGCGCTGCATCACCAAGCTTCCCGTTGCGTAAAGATGCAACCGCCTGCTCCATGAAGTAACGCATCACTTCTAGATATTCCGGCTGCTGGGTCGGCAGGTGCAGGATCTTCAAATACACCTCCTTGGGCACTGACTCCATCTTGGCAAACCGGGCGTTTTCTTTGTCCGTGAAGACATTGTCCGGAATCATGCAATAATTGTCACCAAGCTGCTTCAATTCATCACCAAGTGCCTCCTTTTGCCACGCCGGCAAAACATCCAGCGCCGCACGTGTGATGGCATGATGAGGCTCTCCCCAGCCCAAGACCAAGGAGGGAGTTGCAAGGCTTAAAAGAGCGGCAAATGCGAGCTGTCTCATTGTGATTGAAGTTAATACTAAAGTTACTCAATGCGAAAAAGGGGGGCTCCAAACCGTAGGTTTGAAGTGATAACAATGAAAGCACCTCTTAAAGCATGGATGATCGCGATGCTCGCTGGAACGAGTTTCGCGGCGGAATCGTCGCGCCCCTTAAGCTTCGTCAATGATATTCAACCCATTCTCACCAAGGCGGGCTGCAATGCAGGCGTGTGCCATGCGAAGGCGATCACAGGTCAGCGCGGCTTCCGTCTGAGCGTGCTCGGTTTTGAGCCCGAAGAAGATTACGAAGCCATCGTGAAGCAGGGGAAGGGGCGGCGTGTGTTTCCGCCAGCCCCCGAGGAAAGTCTGCTGATCACCAAGGGCGCAGCCATCGTGCCGCACACGGGCGGGAAGCACCTGGAGCCGGGCTCCGAAGACTACAAGATGCTCGTACGCTGGATCGCCGAAGGCATGAACTACGCGCAAAAGGATGAGGCCAAGCTCAGCGGCATTCTGGTGGAACCAGCGCGCGTGACGATGAAAGTTAAAACCACGCAGCAGCTCAAAGTGACCGCACGCTACTCGGATGGCACCAGTCGTGATGTGACCAAGCTGGCGCTCTTTGAGGCCAATGATCGTGCCATGGCGGTGGCTGGAGATCAGGGACTCGTGAATACGTTGGACATTCCCGGCAATGTGGCCGTGATGGTGCGCTTCGGCGGCCGTGTTTCCGTTTGCAGCGTCTCAATTCCACTGGGTGCGCCCGTCGACTCGCTTCCGCCGGTGAAAAATTTCATCGACCAGCATGTGTTTGCCAATCTGAAGCAGATCGGTGTGCCACCTTCGCCCCTCTGCGATGACTCGACCTTTCTGCGCCGTATCTCTCTCGACATCGGTGGCCGTCTGCCCTCGGCGGAGGAGACAAAGGCTTTCCTGGAGAGTCAGGCGCCGGACAAGCGCGACCGCGCCATCGATGCCCTCCTGAACAGCCCCGACTACGCGGACTACTTTGCCAATAAATGGACTTCACTGCTCAAGAACACCCGCTCAGAAGCTGCGGACATCACCTCGAACTTCGCCTTCCACGCCTGGATGCGAGACAGTTTGCTGGCGAATACCAAGTACGACCAGATCGTGCGCCAGATACTCGCCTCGACGGGCACCATCGTTTCAAATCCTCCGGTGGCTTGGTACAAGCGCGTGAAGGAGCCCACCACGCAGCTCGAAGACGTTGCACAGCTTTTCCTCGGCGTGCGCATGCAGTGCGCGCAATGCCATCATCATCCCTTTGAGCGCTGGACGCAGGCCGAGTATTACCACCTTGCCGCCTTCTTCAGCCAGATCGGTCGCAAACCGACCGCCATTGCCGGTGAGGATCTCATTTTCCACAAACGCGGCACCGCGCAGACCGAGCATCGCAAAACTCGCGTGATGCTGAAGCCAGCAGGTCTCGGCGAGCCGGAGCTCGACATCGCACCCGATGATGATCCGCGACTCGCTTTGGTCGACTGGATGAGCAAGAAGGACAATCCTTTCTTCGCCAAGTCGCTCGTGAACCGTTACTGGAAGCATTTCTTCAAGCGCGGTCTCGTTGAGCCCGAGGATGACCTGCGTGACACAAACCCGCCGACCAATCCCGATCTCTTCGAGGCGCTGGCCAAAAGCTTCACGGACAGCGGCTATGATTTGAAGGCACTCGTGCGCACATTGACGCAAAGCCATGCATATCAGCTCAGTTCCACGCCAAACCAATACAATGCCGTCGATCGTCAGGCCTACTCCCACTACTACCCAAGACGCATGACCGCCGAGGTCATGCTGGACAGCATCGACATGGTCACCGGCTCCAAGACCGACTTCGCCGATCTACCGGCTGGCACACGTGCTATATCACTGCCGGACAACAGCTACAACCGCGCCGCGCCTTTCCTCAAGGTGTTCGGTCGTCCTGAAGGCGCCAGCGTCTGCGAGTGCGAGCGCGTGCAGTCCGCCAGCCTGGCGCAAAGCCTGCACCTCATGAACGCCGCCGACGTGAAGGCCAAGCTCACCGCCAGCGGTGGTCGCGCCGAATCCTTGAGCAAGGCCGAGATGCCCGAGCCCAAGCGCATCCGTGAACTCTACCTCGCCGCATTCTCCCGCGAACCCACCGCTGATGAAGTGCGAATCAGTGAAAATTATGTCGTCAAGCCGCGCAATGATGCAGCCGGTAAACCGCTCGATTCCCAGCGTGCGAAGCGCAACGGCTATGAAGACCTGCTCTGGGCGCTGCTGAACACGAAGGAATTTTTGTACAATCACTAATCTATGCTCGCGAAATCCACACTCACACTCGCCGTCTTCACATGGATGGCTGCTTCGGCCCTCGCCCAGCAGGTCACATTGCCGTTGCCACGTCTGCTCACGGTCATGCCCATGGGCGGACAGGCAGGTACGACTGTTGAGGTCACGATCACCGGCGAGAACACGGAGAATATCAGCGAACTGATGTTCTCGACGCCAAAGATCAGCGCGAAGCCGGTCGCAGGCACGGAGAACAAGTTCACCGTGAGCATTGCGGCGGATGCACCGGTCGGAGTTTATGATGCGCGGGTGATGTCACGACTTGGCGTCTCGGCGGCACGGGCGTTTTCGGTGAACAAACTGCCGGAGGTGATCCGCACCAAGGCGAACAACTCGGTGGAGACGGCGATGACGCTGCCCCTGGGCACCATCTGCAATGCGACGATGACGAAGAGGTCGGTGGATTTTTATGCATTCCAAGGCGTGAAGGGGAAACGCGTGGCAGTGGATTGCGCTGCGACGGGCATCGACTCCCGACTGACGCCGGTGCTGATCCTGGCGGACGCCAAGGGCGGCGATTTGAAAGTGAACCGCACGGGAGGCGTGATCGACTTCACACCACCTGCTGATGGCACCTATTTGATCAAGGTGAGCGACCTCACCTATCAAGGCGGCGAGCGTCTGTTCTACCGTCTCGCCTTGCAGGAAGTGCCGGGCACCGGACCTGCACCGCGCCAGCCGCAAACGCAGACGGTCAGCGCGATGTCCTGGCCACCAGCCGGTCTTTCCGCGACTGCGAAGGCGAATGAAGCGGAGCCGAACAACAAACCTTCTGAAGCGCAGAAGATCACGCTGCCCTGTGACATTGCGGGTTCCTTTTTCCCCGCAGCCGATGTCGACACTTTTGAGTTCACCGCCAAGAAAGGCGAAACTTGGTGGGTCGAAGTGGCCTCAGAGCGCCTCGGGTTGAACACGGACCCTTTTGTGCTCGTGCAGCAGGTGAAAGCAACCGGTGGCAAAGAAACGCTGACCGACGTGGCCGAGCTCTATGACATCGCGCCACCCATGAAGGTCACCAGCAACGGTTACTCGTATGACGGCCCGCCCTACGACGCCGGATCACCGGATGTGAACGGCAAGTTTGAGATCAAGGAAGACGGCACCTACCGCCTGCAGGTGCGCGATCTCTTCGGCGGTACGCGTAGCGATGCGAACAACATTTATCGCCTCATCGTCCGTCAGGCTACGCCGGATTTTTCGCTCGCTGCCTGGGCCGTGCATATGACACTGCGAAATGGAGACCGTGCTTCGCTTTCGAAGCCGATGGCCCTGCGTGCGGGTGAGTCGCGTGCCTTTGAGGTCGTGGTGCAGCGTCGTGATGGATTTGATGGCGAGATTGAGATTGGCATGGAAAATCTGCCGCCGGGAGTGAGTGCCGCCGGATTGAAGATCGCCAAGGGCAAGCCCTTTGGTCATCTGATTCTTACCGCTTCAGGCGATGCAAAACACGGCTTCTCCCTCGCGAACATCGTCGGCAAGGCCACGGTCAATGGGGCAGTCGTGACGCGCCCGGTGCGTGTGGCGAGCATGGAATGGCCGGTGAAAGACGCGAAGGGTGAAATTCCTGCGCCGCGTCTCATGGCCGACGTTCCCGTTTCCGTCAGCGATTCCGAGCAGGCACCGCTGACCATCGCCACCGCTGAAAACAAGGTCTTTGAGGCCAAGGTGGGCGAGACACTGAAAATCCCGCTCAAGCTCACCTGGCGCAATGAATTCAACGGCACCTCGATCAAGGTGAAGGCCTACGGCGAGGGTTTCAGCGCCATCAAGGAGTTCGATATTCCCCTCAAAGCAGCCACCTACGATGCTGTGATTGATCTTGCGGCATTGAAGATCGCGCCGGGGGATTACACCTTTGCTTTCCAGAGCCTGGGCATTTGCAAGTACCGTTACAACCCTGCGGCTGTGCCACTGGCCGAAGCTGAGCAGAAAAAGGCCGAACAGCTTGCCGCCATGGTGGCCGCCGAAGCCAAAAAACTAGCCGCCACGGATGCAGAAGCCGCGAAGAAGGCCGCTGAGAAGCAAAAGCAGGCGGAAGCCGCCATGACTGCAGCCACCAACCGCATGAAGGCCATCACCACGGCCGCATCGCCCACCGACACGGTGGAGATCCTCATTTCTGAACCGATCCGCGTTTCGGTGAAACCCGCTGCAACCACCACCGCCAGCAAGTGATGAAGCCGCACTCATTCCTCGTTCTCTTGTTCACTTCGACCGCAGCTCTGGCGGCCGATCTCGACTACTATCGGGACGTTTATCCGTTCCTAAAAGCGAACTGCATCTCGTGTCACAACAAGACGACAACGAAGGCAGATCTGAACATGGAAACGCCGGAGCTGATGATCAAAGGCGGCGAAAGCGGGCCTTCGATCATTCCGGGCAACGGGGCAGAAAGTCTGATCGTTACGGCTTCGCTGCATACGAAGGACATGGAAATGCCGCCGCCGAACAACAAGTCCGGTGCGGTGAATCTCATCCCTGAGCAGATCGCCACTTTAAAGGCGTGGATTGACCAGGGTGCGAAGGGTTCTGTGATGGTGGAACGCGCGGTGGTGCTGCAGGCTTTTTCAGCCAGCATTGATCCGATTTACAGCGTGGCGATGACGAAGGACGGGCGGTACGTTGCCTGTGGGCGTTCGAACCACATCTTTGTCTATGACATGGCAACGCTGCAGTTCGTCTCGATGATCAGCTACCCTTCTGTGACTAATGGCGCAGCACACCGCGCGCTGGTGCAGTCGC
>JAPLUN010000033.1 GCA_026397715.1 Verrucomicrobiota bacterium | reverse complement strand
GAGACCGATCGTTGCCGGGCAGCGAACGTAATCGAGGTCGTCGAAGGTGTAAGACTGGCGGAAGAGGGAAACGGTGCCTATGGAGCGAATGGTCCGCGCCGCGAAATCGACGGTGATGCTCCGAGCGAACTTGCGGAACACGAGCAGGACCAAGACGCCTATGAAAAAAGGGTAGAATGCCTGGCCGCGACCGGACTGAGGATAGCACTGAACGATAATGGCCGCGCCTAGAAGAAAGCCGATGATAATGTCGCCGTTAAGAAAGCGCTGTTTCCGCAGCTCGATTGTCATGGATTGGCTTTCGTTCATGGTGAGCGCGCAGCAACAACTAACAGGTGGAGGGTGCAGCCAGGTTTCCGGTATCGAAGTGAAATCTTGCCTCGGCTCCGCATTGGGCACAATGAATCTCCCCGTAATGCGAGAAATTGATTTTGCAATGGGGGCGCTGAGCTCGTGCCTCCGCACAGTGTGCAATGTACTCTTGGCGCGCACGCTCCGCTGCCGCCGGACCGTAGCGTGTGCCACAGGCCGGGCAGGCCGACTCGCTCAGGTTTCGCAACCGACGTCTCTGACTGCGACGATCAGAGAAGTACAACCAGGTCAAGATCCCGAGAGCTAACACAATCGCGCTGATGATTGAGGGTGGCATGACGTGGGAAGAGACCTAACGAGCTAAGCTCAGCGGCACGCAGTCGTCAGTCGCTGAAGCGCATTCATGTTTGGGAACGCTGGCTTCACGTGCGCGTGAGTACAATATGCGTCGCCCGCTCCGATCCCACATGCTGAGTGCAGGTGTAGCCCAGATCGGGCAGGTGGAGGCCCTCGAACAAGCGCTCGCCTGCGCCGAGCAGGACCGGTGAGATGGCGAGGTGGAGTTCGTCGATCAGCCGCGCCTGCAGGTATTGCCGGATGGTCGAGGCACCGCCGCCGATGCGGACGTCCTGACCGTTGGCGGCGGCGCGGGCGCGTTCCAGCGCGACGTGGATGCCCTCGGTGATGAAATGAAAGGTGGTGCCGCCTTCCATGACGAGGGGCGCACGCGGGTGATGGGTGAGTACGAAAACCGGCTTGTGATACACCGGGTTGTCCCCCCACCAGCCGCGCCAGCTTTCATCCTGCCAGTGGCCGCGCACGGGTCCGAACATGTTTCGCCCCATGATCCAGGCACCCACATTGTGGAAACCACGCTGAGCAAAGTCGTCATCGATCCCGGTCTCTCCGCCGTCCTTGCCGAAGAGCTGCGTCTGAAACGTGCGCGTCGGGAAGGCCCAGCCATGCAGGGCCGTGCCGCCGATGCCCAGCGGATTCTCCAGGCTCTGGTCCGGGCCTGCGGCGAAACCATCAAGGGAAAGGGTGAAGCTTTCTACGCGGAGTTTGCTCATGGGGTGGATTCTTGATGTGGGAGTGTTCTGGACAGGATTTCAAGTACCTACTAAGCAACAGGCGGAACCGTTCACTGCAGTGCATGGTTAGGCGGTGTTCGGTCATTCTTAAGCGACTACACATTCTTAAGCGACATACAATTTGGTGAAGTAAGTAGCAGAACTCTCGTCGATGTAGGCAATCTCGACGCAACCGATTTGCTCGCGGTCCTGCACGACAAAGGGAAACATCGGCTGCCCACTCTGAACGCTGAGAGGTGTAGCGCGCAACATGCTCCGGTGGGCAATGAAAGAGATGGCTAAACCTGGCAGCACACCACCAGCCATAACTGCACCGGCCGCCCACGTAGAGAGGGCACCAGCACGATATAAGAGATAACCGACTAAAAGACAGAAGCAGCCAAGGAGGATGCCGCCGAGAAGAGCTGGCTGGAAGCGGCCCGCGAATCGACGTGCTGAAGCGGTGTCGAGAGTTAGCCGCGCCAAGTCAGACGAAGCGATTCGCGGATGCTGGGGCAGATGCTTCGTTTTCACGGGAGATTTGCGGAGTCGCCTGACAGGTGGGAGGTGAACAGATTTGTTGGGGAGTGCCAATGCCCGTTAGGGCTTCTGGAATTGTTACCCGAATTCGCCCAAGCTAAGCCAAAGTGCCGGCTTGTGCGCAAGAGGCTCATGATTTCATAAACAGGTCCCCTGGTGGCACCCGAGAGTAACGCATCCAGCTGTAAACCCCGGCCACGGCACTGAGGGCAAGTCCGGTGCCCAAGAGAGTGGGAATGATCTTCGGCTCCAGCGTGGGCGGGAGCAGGAAAACGATCAAGAAGCCCAGCAACACCATCCCACGGGTCAGACCATACAACACATGGCTGCTTGGCCTGCGGTCCTCGGAGCCAAAAACATAGCTGCCTAGCAAAAACCCCCACACAGCCAGGCTGAAGCCCACACTCCACTTCGGCCACCCATAGGCAAGCAGGGCAAACTCGGGATGATGGGAGTCATAGCGGACGCTGACCTGACTGCCAGGGCTCAGGGACTTGGCGAGGCCTCCGGCACCGGCCTCGTAGGCCTTGTTGCTGATCCAGCCTGTCCGCACCCGGTCACTCTCGTAGCTGCGTCCATCCACCGTGTAGCGGTAGCGGATCAGGGAAAGCGTGTTGCCATGGTGGCTCTTCTGATCCGAGGAGATGACCCTGCCCTCAGTGGCGGCATCAGCCCGCCACAGATGCCATGAGGACACACAAAACTCCACGGGCATCATGAAGAGCAGCGCAAGGAACAAGGGCACAAAGACGAGTGCTGCCGCTATTTTGATGAGGTGCCGCATGGAGACTCGCTGACTTGGCCTGAGGGATGGAGGGTGAACCAACTTTGCTGGGGGCGCGTCCCAGCGCTTTTCGGGCAGACGGATTGCTTGCCCGAATGCGCCAAGTTAACCCAAGCGCCGGAATGTTAGCAAGAGGCTAGTGATTTCAATAAGGACAAGCCGTGAAGGCTACCCTCCAAATGCGAGCCGAGCGTGACTAAAAAATTCATTTAAAACTCCATGGGCTGGTGAAAATCCTGCTACCCATGAGGCTTGAATTCCGCGCCCTCTTCCTACCGACCCCTGAGCAACTCATGAGCGACTCAGTCCTGACCAAAAAACTGCGAGAATCACTGCGCAAAGCGGGGCACTTTGTCTCCAGAGCCATTTTGATCACTTCTCACAAGGTGGAAGGAACCGTAATTTTTGATTCGAAGGGCGAAGGACCGGTGATTCGCGGTGATTTTATTCCCTCCAAAACGAAGATTTCGATTTCTGAAAACGAACGCTGCCAGCTGCTATTGGAGAAGTCGAACGTGGTTCTGAACGTGAGGGTGTCGCCAGGTCTGTCCAAGGCGCTCGGGGAAGAACATTATCGTTTCGAAGTCGTTGTCTGGGAAACCATGGAGTGAGCCTTTTCCAAATCAGGCTTCTGGGATGAAAATGCCACTGCCTGATGCGGAGCTTCAGCTGTTCATTCACCTTTGACCTGCCTCGTTCCGTGAGGCCGGACCGGAGCCGTGGCAGACTTGTTTAAATGAACAGGCCGGCATCTTGGGGCGTTTGGGATCTGTTCAATCCTTTCGTAAGTTTTCATCCACGGACCTCCTGCCCGGGCTTCGATTTCACGGGTGTTAGGAGAATACGTCCCATGAAAAACTTCAAAGTAATCCTCAATATTGGAGGTGCATCTTTCATCCCTGCGGACCGCTGGGAGAAGGAGGGGGAATGGTTCAAGTTCTACCGGGATGATTCCTTGGTGGCCGAATTCGCCGCCCCTTGGGTGGTCAGGATCGATGAACGTGACTTCCCGACTGAAACCAAAGACACCTCAGCCCAGTAGCTTCACATCCACGGACATGGGCCTTTCTGGCGAATTCCATGACCCGACACATGCCCCCATCCCAGGGCACACGCCAAAGGAACGCCGAAGAGAGGCAACGCAAGAAGCCCTCTGCGGCGTTTCCTTTTTCAACTGGAGGTGGATTAGCTGGATCCCCCAATCTGGAGTGCTGGAGATGTTCGGACCCGCTGGGCGATGTGAAAACGTGAAGGATCGGGATTATCCCTCTCCGCCAGAGCGGGCGTTCCGCGCTCCCGTGAGGAAGGCCGATTGAGGAGTTGCCTACCCCGCCTTTTCAGAGATGAACCTAGCCTTATTTAATCATTTTCCGAGCCTTTTTGAATGCATGGAAATAATGTGTTAAATACATGCAAATGATTGGTAATGGGTAATATATAAGAAAATAAAACAGTGTTATTCGTGCCTTGCTCCATTGTTCCACAGCTTAGAAGCCGACATGAAGGCCGCATATCCCAGAAGCTGGAAGCGGAACGCTCAGGCTGGAGGCCTAACCTCTGTCACGTCATGCGGAAAGACTGAAGGATAGCCGTCCCGGCTGTCGCTGGCGGACGGGCCTCTGGCCTGTCCGGTCCGACGAAAAGGGCAGCTCATCTAAGGCCAAGCCGTCTCCTCTACCACCCACGCTTAACACATGATTAATATGTGTTAATATTCGATACATCCTTCTTAATGTGATAATTAAGCCCATTCACTGCCTCAAGCCTAAGGCAGAAGGGCCGACTTGTACTGCCGATTCAGGGAAGACCCCGCTGCGGCGCAACGGGGCTGCTTGGCCCCCCCTACCCTTACGCGATCTTCCACGCTTCCCGCATCGGTCGGAGGAGCATCTGATTGGCCTGATCGTCGTTTTCGAAGCGCTCGGCCTTGGGATCAAACTTCAGCGGACGCTTCAGCACGGCACGGCGTCGATGAAGTTGCGGTGGTGGTTCTTGGACTCGTAGAGCTTCACGTCGCTGTCCTTGAGCTTGGCGCGCAGGATGTTGTCGTCGCTCGCTTTGAGGACTTCGGACTCGGTGTAGATCCAGCCCTCGCTGCCGATGAAGCGGGTGCCCCACTTCGTCTTGTCGTCCGTGCTGGTCATGACGACGCGTACACCATTGTTATACTGATACTCGATGCGGAAGCTCTCGGCGGCATCGTAGATGCCCTTGTCACGTCGCTTCACCTCGGTGGCGCTGACCTCCGTAGGCGTGGTCTCGTCCATGCCGGCACCCCATTGGGCCACGTCCAGGAAGTGGGCACCCCAGTCGGTGATGTAGCCGGGGGCATAGGCTTCGATCCAGCGGAAGTTGAAATGGCAGCGCGCCGCCGTGTAGGGCTGCTCGGCGGCAGGGCCGAGCCACATGGCGTAATCCAGGTGGGCAGGCACGGCCTCAGTGGCCTCCAGTCCGGTGTGGCCGCCACGGATGGCAAACTTCCCCGGCACACCGATCTCGATTTCCTTGAGCTGACCGATGTAGCCGTTCCGCACGCGCTCGCAGGCCATGCGCACCTTCAGGCCGGAGCGCCGCCAGGTGCCGCACTGCAGCACCCGCTTGTTTTCCTTCACCGCCCGGCAGATGGCGCGGCCTTCGGCGATGCTGGCGCCGAGCGGCTTCTCTGAATACAGATCCTTCCCCGCCTTCGCCGCAGCGATGGCCACATTCGAGTGCCAGTGATCGGGCGTGGCATTCATCACGGCGTCCACATCGCTGCGCGCCAGCACCTCGCGGAAGTCTTTGAAGATCGCGCCTTCGGGCAGTCCGGCCAGCTTCGCGGCTGCGGCGGCGTGCTGGGAATCCACATCACAGATGGCCACCACCTGCACGCGTTCATCCGCCATCAGCGCCTTCAGGTTGCTCGACCCCTGCCCGCCCACACCGATGCAGGCGAGGTGAATTTTCTCATTCGGCGAAACGGCTCCTGCCCGGCCAAGCGTGGCGGCGGAGACAATGAATGGAACGGCGGTGCTAAGAAATTGACGACGAGTGGGTGAGGCAGACGCGGGCATGGGAAAGAAACGCAGATCGGTTCCGATATTCATCATTCACCCGAAAACTGTGCCACTCATGGATTCCTCCCCCCTGCCCCGCCGCCGTGACTTCCTGCAAACCACCGGCCTGGGCCTCATGAGTCTGCCAGTATTGCAGTCCTTCTTCGGCAGTGCGAGCACCGCAGTGGCTCAAACAGCCGCCCCTGCTGCGAATGCAGCAACAACCGTTCCCACCTTGAACCGCTTTCCCCGCATGATGCAGGACTGGCTGGTGGCCGAGGTGCGTGCCGCCGAGCAGAGCGGCAATGCACGCCGCGAAGCCCTCAAAACCAAGGCGGATGCCGAGGCCTACGTGAAGTCCGTTCAAGAACGCATTCGCGACTGCTTTGGCCCCCTGCCGGAAAAAACACCTCTCAATGCGAAGGTCACGAAGACCTTGGAGCGCGATGGCTACCGCATTGAAAACATCGTCTTTGAAAGCCGCCCCGGCTATTTGGTCACGGGAAATCTCTACCTGCCCACGAATCGCAAGGGCAAGGTCCCCGGCGTGATCGGCGTCTGCGGCCACTCGCTCAATGGCAAGGCGGCGGAGGCTTATCAAAGCTTCGCGCAGGGACTCGCCCGGCAGGGACAGGTCTGCTTCCTCATCGATCCCGTCGGACAGGGCGAGCGCTTCCAGTATTTGAATGAGAAGCTTGGATCCCGTCTCGGCGGTGGCACCACGGAGCACAATCAGATGGGCGCACCGCAGGCGCTGGTGGGAGAGTTTCTCGGCACTTGGTTCGCATGGGATGGGATTCGTGCGCTGGACTACCTCATCACGCGGCCGGAGATCGACACCAAGCATCTCGGCATCACCGGCAACTCCGGCGGCGGCACGCAGACGACCTGGCTCTGCGGGCTGGAGCCGCGCTTTACGATGGGCGCGCCCTCCTGCTTCATCACCACCTTTCGCCGCGATGCCGAAAACGAACTCCCCCAGGACATGGAGCAGTGCCCGCCGCGTGTGCTCGCAAACGATCTCGATCATTGCGATTTCCTCGCCGCCATGGCGCCGAAGCCGGTCATCATCCTGGCGCAAGAGAAGGACTTCTTCGACAATCGCGGCTCCGCGGAATCCTACGAGCGGCTGAAAAAACTCTACACGCTGCTCGGCAAGCCGGAGAACATCCAGCTCCACATCGGCCCCGACCCACATGGCTACTCTCTGTCCAACCGCGAGGCGATGTATCGCTTCTTTGGCAAAGCCACCGGCATTCCCGCCGCAGCCGCCGAGCCTGCGCTCATGATCGAAAAGGACGCGGACCTGCTCTGCACGCCCAAGGGCCAGGTGGCAGAGTCGGGCTCGCGTACCCTGATGAGCTTCACGCGTGAGAAGGCCGATGATCTGGCCGCCAAGCGCAAGCCGCTGAGCGGCGCAGCTTTGCAAAAAGCCGTGCGTGATGTTTTGAAGCTGCCTGCAGTCGCCGAATCACCACCCGACTACCGCATCCTGCGCAGCGTCGGCGCACGCAAGTATCCCACCAAGGGCTACTGCACCTACGCCGTGGAGACGGAGCCGATGATTCACGCGCTGGTCACGCGCTTGAGCGCTGAAGCCCTCACCTCGCGCCTGCCACGCGGGCAGACCAAGGCCGTGCTCTACATCTCCCACCGCTCGGCCGATGCGGAACTGCGCAGCGATCCCTTCGTGCAGGAACTCATCGCCGCCGCACCCGACGCCGCTTTCTTTGCCTGCGATGTGCGCGGCATTGGCGACTCCCAGCCCGACACCTGCGGCGCGAATCAATTCCTCGGCCTCTACGGCAGCCACTACTTCTACGCCGCCTACAGCCAGATGCTCGACCGCCCGCTGCTGGGCCAGCGCGCCTTTGATGTGCTGCGCGTCCTGCAACTTCTCGCTGCTGCGGGACACACAGAGATCCACCTCGCCGGTCAGGGCTGGGGCGCGCTGCCTGCCACCTTGGCCGCAGTGCTGAGCCCCGGTGTGAAACAGGTCACGCTGAAGCATGCGCTCACCTCCTTCCATGATCTCGCGTCTCACGAAGACCAGCAGTGGCCCACGGCCTTCATGCTGCCGCAGGTATTGCAGCTTTTAGATTTACCTGACTGCTATCAGGCGCTTCAGAAGCAGAACCTCCAACTCATCGAGCCCTGGTCGGCCGCCGACGGCATGAAGTGAATCTTTACCCACAACGCGCCATGCAATCCTCCCTCAAGATCAAGCTCTCCCTCTTCATGTTCCTCCAGTACTTCATCTGGAGCAGTTGGTACATGACGCTGGGCAGCTACCTCGGAACGCTGAATTTCACCGGCACCGAGATCGGCGCGACCTATGGCGCGTTTGCATGGGGTGCCATCCTCTCCCCCTTCATCGTGGGCTTGATCGCCGACCGCTTCTTTGCCTCGGAGAAGATCATCGCCGTGCTCGGCATCGCGGGTGGGTTGGTGATGTTCTACGTCCCACAGTTGAAGACCTTTGGCAGCGTCTATCCCACGCTCATCCTCTACTGCACGCTCTACGCGCCCACGCTGGCTTTGGGCAATTCCATCTCCATGACCCATTTGGCGGACGCGAAGAAGGACTTTCCCTTTGTGAAGATCTTCTCCGCCGTGGGCTGGATCGCCGGGGGCGTGGTGCTCAGCCAGTTGAAGGGCGAGCAGTCGTCGCTGCAATACTACCTCGCCGGCGGCACCTCGCTGGTGTTTGGCCTGTTTGCCCTGACCCTGCCCCACACACCGCCGCGGAAGAAAGGCCAGAACGTGCCTCTGAGCGAAGTCCTCGGACTGGATGCGCTGGCGCTGCTCAAGAAGCCAACCTTTGCCATCTTCATCCTCTGCATGTTCCTCATCTGCATACCGCTGTACTTCTACTTCGTGAACATGGGCACCTACCTCACGCAGTTGAAGTGGGCGGATATGGCGCAGAAAATGACGCTGGCCCAGGTCTCCGACATCGTCTTCCTGATGCTGCTGCCGCTGATGCTCAAAAAGCTCGGCTACAAGACGACCATCTTCCTCGGCATCCTGTCCTGGGCCGTGCGCTACTTCATGCTCAGCGCCAGTGCTGACAGCACCGGCACCGTGCTCATCTTCGGGGCCATCCTCCTGCATGGCGTCTGCTACGATTTCCTCTTCATCGCCGGTCAGCTCTACGTGGACAGTGAAGCCAACGAACGCATTCGCGGCGCCGCGCAGGGCCTCATCGCCATCATCCTCTGGGGATTCGGCTCCCTCGTTGGCACCTACCTTGCAGGCTACTTCATGGATCAGCACAAACTGGCCACTCCGAAAGGAGCCATCACCCACGACTGGTCCGCCATCTGGGCCACGCCCGCATGGATCGCCGTGACCGTGCTGGTGGTCTTCCTGCTCTTTTTCCGCGAGCCGAAGAAAGCACCTGAGGGAGCATGACGTGGCTGGAACGCCCCCGGAGCGCGGAATTTATTCCGCAGCACTCCGCAAACACGCACACCTCCGCTTTAGCCTAAGTCCTTCAGCATCGCAGCGCTACGAGCGTGCTGGCCACATTGCCTGCCGCAGACAAGCGAATCCTCGGCATGATGGAGGGGCGTCGTTAAGAACCCCGGCGCTTCGGCGGAGAGCTGCGGACTCAAGTTCCGCGCTCCAAAGCGCCATTTGCGGCGCTGAAACGTAAACCGTGGTCGGGCTGGCGAGATTCGAACTCACGACCTCTTGCACCCCATGCAAGCGTTCTACCAGGCTGAACTACAGCCCGACCTAGGTTTGACGTTCTCTCCAGCGGAGCCGCTTTGGGGTGACTGCCGGTTGGCGAGAGGACGTGCATTTTGCAGCAGCGCCCTTTGATTGCAACGAGATATTCACAGGTCACGGCGTAAAAAAGCACGGGGAGTCAGGGACTCCCCGTGCTTGTAACAACACTGACTGATGGCAAAGCCCCTCAAAATAGCCGCAGCACGGCCACAGTCGAGACAACCCGCGTGACTTTTCTGGCAGGTGGCGCAGCGGACATCACCTGACATTCCACGAGTGTTCGCACGGCAGCGGCCGGCCCCAGCAGTTTCATCTCGCCAGTTTTAAAAGGCGCACCTCTTCAGGCAGCAGCAATGCCACGGGCACACGCTCGGCGATGCGAAAGGCTTTCTCAGGGTCACCGTTTGCTGCTATCATGGCGGCCAGCACTGCGCGATGCCCGGCGGTCCAAGATGCAGACGTTTCCATTCTCTGTGGCAGATCATGCAGTGGCACTGGCTGCCGCAGCCGAAAATTCGCCATGGCTTTGAGAAAATGCGCACGCGCTGCCGCCTCTGTACCCGCCTCAGCTGAAGCCGGCCCGGTGTTGGCCGCCACGAGCTCCAGCGAATCGCCAACCAGCAGCCCAAGGTAATCGGCACGGAAGGCGGCTGCATCATTGCCGGGGCTGAGCCGGGAGATCTCGCGAGCCACCTTCAGCATGGAGGATGTATTATAATTTCTGCCGTGCATGGCGAATGATTTTTCCAGCACTTTCAGACGTGGCTGGACAGCCGGCATCTGGTCCGCCAAGCTTTGAAAAAAAGCTGCCGCCAGCTCCCACTCCTCCAGCCGGGCGGCTGTTTCCGCTGTTTGCAGCGAAGGGATCACATCCTGCCCCCGGCCGGCGAATTCAAAAGCCAGGCTGAGATGCTGGCGTACTCTTGCCGGGTCGTGTTTCACCTTGGCCGCCACGCAGGCCTGCCAGAGATTGAAGGAGTTTTTTCCCAGCACCTTTTCCAGGCGAGGGGTGAGTTTGGCGGCCACCTCTTCCCAGCGGCCAGTGCCCGCCATGGCGTCCAGCTTGAGATTGAGCATGTCCGCCGGCAGGTCCTCGGTTTTCACCACTGAGTCGGGTGGCAGAAATTTCAGCACCCGCTCGTGCTCTTTCATGGTGGAGAGCCAGCGGGCAAACTGCATGTGCTCCATGTCGTCGCCACCTCCTGCGCGCTCAGTCGCGCGCGCGAGTATGGCGTCACGCTCTTGCGGGCGCAACCGCAGGGTGGCCTGGACGGCGGCGAGCCACGCCTGGCCAGGATCGGGATGAGTCTGCATAAGTCGCAGCAACTCGTCAGCCTCTTCCTGGGTGAGAGTGGTGTCCGCCGCGAGAACCTGCACCGCCCTGCACGCGGCGCCATCACGTCCGCGTGCGAAATCCCACAGGCGAGTTCTTCCTCGCGCATGAACCGCAGGGAAAGGCTGCTGGAAGTCCAGCAGGGCCAGCCTCAATGGCGCATTGGCGTCAGCATCCTGCGCCAGCAGGGCCGTTCGCAATTTATTGTCCGCCTCCCCGCTCTGCCCTTCCATTTTCAAGATCGCGGATTCCAGTTCCATCACATCGGCCAGGGAGCGTTCGGCTGGTGACAGCGACAGCAGAGTTTTACGGGCGGCGGCAATGTTACCGCCCCGAATTTCTGCGTGGGCCAGTTTAACCATGTCGGCGGTGGTGGCGTGGCCTGTTTCGTGCAGCCGTTTAAATGTCTGCACCACATCGGCGGGACTGGCATGTGTGCTCAGTTGAAATTCTGCGACGGCACGCAGAACCGCAGGATCATTTGGTGCCACTTGCATGGCCTCTCTCAGCAGGTTTGCCGCCAACACCCATTCTTTGCGTTCCATGAGACTGGTGACGCTTGTGAGAGTGCCTGTGACCTGCCAGCTCCGCCAGCGCTTTGCAATGGGCCTGCCCCCAAGCCAGACGACAATACCCACGAAGAATCCGCCGACGAGCAGCCAGGTGAGCCATGGTTTGCGTGGACGTGGCACCAAACCAGCATTCAGGCCATTTCGAGAGGTGGATCTTCGCTGTCTCATTCCTCGTGTCTAGCACGTCTCAATTCAAGACTATTGGCAGCTTTGTGACGAATACGTTGCTCCGTTGCAGTGTCCCTTCGTTAAGTACGAAAACCGGCGGGGAACCAGATTCCCCGCCGGACCATGATTCAAGGGGCTTCAGAGTGCTCAGGCCAGCCGGCGACGGCGGAGCATCAGGCCTGCGGCTCCCAGCAGCATCAGAATCGCACGGCTTGGTTCAGGCACCACTGTGACACGGTAAGCGAGGAACATGGTGTCGTTCTGCGTGCCGCCAGTGGGGATGCCGTTGAAAGTTGTGCTGCCATCAGACAAGGTCATCGTTCCGCTGCCGGTGACGAAGTCGTTGTCGTTGCCCAGGAACAGGAAGTAGTCGTTCGGATGGAGCGGGTCGAGCGCGGAGACGAGCGACATTCCCTCCCATTTTTCCGAGAGGGAGAGCATGTTGACGTTGCCAGAGCTGAACGTGGTGTTGATGTTGTAATTCGCGAGCTGGGTGGTGTTGAGCATGTTGACCGCTTCGGTCCAGGACACCGGGGTGATGGAGGGATCGAGTGCGCCGTCAGTCGTGTTGTTAAAGTACGCCGTGCCGGTGGAAGGCATGCCGGCTGGCAGAGCCCCGTTGAGGGTGACCACGTTTGCAGAGATGCTGCTAACCGTGCGTCCGAGAAGGCCCGAACCGACCGCGAGGCCGGAGGGAATGCTGGACACAGTCACGGTGTTGCCACTGGTGGCAATCACGTTCACCGAGCCACCAGGCACCACCATGCCACCGACGCTGTCGCGAGCCGTTCCTGCGATGTTGGTTGGATTGCCGATGGAAAGATCGGCAAGCAGCACACTTTTCACCACGGTGGGGTTGTTGGTCACAGTGCCACCGGCACCGGTGCCATCACGGGCAAGCACCAAAATGCGATTGTTGTCCAATGCGACGATTTCACTCTGCGCCGCTGTTTTGTCAGCCGCACTGCCGTTTCCACTGTTCCGATAAGTAGGGAGTTGCATCACATATTCCTGCGTCGGGGCAGTGGGAGTGCTGGTGCCTGAGACATCATACACCAGAAGCCGTGAGTTTTCACGGTTCTGATCTTTGCTGCCGACGGCGTTGTCCTGGATGGTTGCGCTTTGCAGCAGGGCGAACAGCTTGGTACCATCGGGGGAGAGGGAGACGCCCTCGAGTCCTTGGTTGATGCGGCGGCCGTCCAGCTGTGCCGGGGCGCTGTCGCCGCTGAAGTTGGTGGCACCGGTCACATCCTGCGGCTTGAGCGCGTCAGGGATGCCGACCACACCGTCGATCTGCTTGCTGGAATTGAAGTGATAGATGTTGGCGCCGTACTCATCGCCAATGTAGCCTGAGCCGTCAGCCTTCAGCACCAGTGCCTCGGAGTCGAGGGAGAGCTTGTTCACCGTCTGCGGCACACCTGCGTTCGGACCCGTGGTCGGAGTGTAGGAGGAGACGAACGGCACAGGAGAACTGCTGACCGCAGAAATGGTGGCTGCACCTGCGGCACCGGTCGGATTCAGGCCCGTGGTGGTCACTTGCGTGGAACCGTTGTTGTAGGTGAACTTCACACTGCCGCCGGCGTTGTAGGTGGCGACGATTTGATTTTGCGCGGCAATCTTGCTGGCCAGGTCGGTGCCTCCAATCGATGAACCAGGAGTAAGCGGCGTGAAGGTGACGTCGAACTGGTTGATGCGAGCGGCGTAATCTGAATAGACCGAGCCGCTGTTGTAGCCGCGGTCCGGGAGGATGTTGAATTGACCGGTGTAGCTGCCCGCCCCGGCGGTGGCCCAGTTGGTAACCACCAGTCCTGAAACGGAACCAAGG
>JAPLUN010000139.1 GCA_026397715.1 Verrucomicrobiota bacterium | reverse complement strand
GTGTCCGGCTTCTCGGCCTCGGAATGCACCAGTCCACGAGGCAGCGTGGCGAGATCGACCTCCTTCAGCTGCGTCGGATTGTGCGGGCGAAGGAAGGTCTCGCGGATGTAATGAATGACCGCGTATTTCTGCGCGGTGGTGTATTGCGGCTGTGGCACCATCTGGCCAAAGCCCTTCGTCAGCGTCACAAACATCGAATATGGATCAGACCCGTTCTTGAACTGACCTTCGGCAAAACGCAGCGCCGTGGGTAGGGACCCCGGCTGCTCCTTGGTGCCGTGGCACACGACACACAGCGTTTTGTAGATGGCAGCACCCTCTTCCAGCGTCTTTGCATTCCATCCGCTCACGATCTCCGTATGATCACTCCGCTCCAGCGCCTGCACCCAGCCGCTGCCAGACTCGACAATCGGTTTGCTACCCGTCTTCGGTTGATACGTGAAATCGGGGGTGTTCGCGCCAGCACCATTATTTTTGAAAAGCAGCTCCATCTCCGCATCTGGCAGCGCGCGCTTCCACACCCGCACAGTGCGGATGTTTCCCTTGGATAGGTCACCAGCAAAATTTGGCGCGGCGCGGCCCACTTTGAAGACGTGCTCCTTATGATCCGGTTTGGTGAAGCCAGTTTTCTCCGCGATGGGCTTGCCATCCAGTAGAAGCTTGGCGGTGCCATCGCGTGCGGTGAGCACGGCGGTGTGCGGCTTGCCATCATTCACCTTGGGACCGCCGTTCATGGCACCCAGCCAGCCGATGTCATACACGAGTCTTCCACCTCGAATGAAGAGTGCCTTCGCATCTGGCGACCACTTGCTTGTGGGGGCGCATTTTGAAAACAAGGTGCCTTCGCCGTTCGACTCAAACTCCACCATCGCCGTGAAGTCAGCACCGAGGTCGAGGTTCGCGTTGGTAAAATCCTTCGCCCCGGTTTGGGCCAGGGACGGCACATCTTCAGGCCCGCGCACGAGCTTTTCACCGCTCCACACTCGGAGCACCGGCGCACCATTCGCTGGATGTTCCACCGCGATGTCGTGCGGGCCTTTTGCATCGAGCGTGAGGATCAAGTCATCGCTCAGTTTCACCTTCGCAGCGCCATCCAGATGCAGCCGAAAGTTAAGCGGCCACTCCGGCGCATCAAGCGGCAGAGCATCGCGCGGCGCGGCAATAAGAGCATGATTGAAGATGAGGGCAAAAAGAAGGCAAAGCGAATGTTTCACGATAGGGATGCTTCTCAACGGTGATCAATGACAAAAGCTGGCCGCGAAAGCACACCTTTGGAGAGTTCTCCATAGTGGTCAGAGCGCCAGAAGTTCTTCAAATCGTCTGCCGTGATGAGTTGCAGCCCAGGTGTGGCGACGGCGGGATTGCAGAGGATGTAGAGATTTTCTTTGGCGATGTAGCCGCAGACGTTGAGCGTGTGACCTGCGCTGCCATTGGGGAACTGTGGACCGATATATTTGAAGTCCACGACTACGGGACGTCCCGCATCGAGTTCGCTTTTCAGCATGTCGGTGGCTTTAACGAAACCTTCATCATCGGGGGTGAAAGTGATGAGTTTCCACTTCTGCCCAATCTTCTTCGAGGCATCCAACAGATGCCCCCAATCTGTGCCAGTGCCGAGCGGTGATGGGCACAGGCGTTTGTAATCCCAGCCACCGATCTGACTACCCTGAAAGCGGGCAAAGATGGCGCATGCCGTGGAGCCGCAGTTGTTGTAGCCCTGCTGGATGTGTGGCATCTGCACAAAGGCAAACTTTTCCGGTTCGCCTTTTCGCTTCCGGTAATCGATCAGCTTCAAAAGGTCTGCGGCTTCCTGAGCCGAGGCGTTGCCAGAGGGTTGCGCCGGATGTCCTGTGGCGCTCGTGGGCAGGAGTTTGGCAGCCTTGGTCCAGTTGGCTCTAGCCGCGTCGAGTTCTCCGGCTTGGAACTGCATTTCACCGAGCAGCACAAGGCCCGAGGGATCGT
>JAPLUN010000558.1 GCA_026397715.1 Verrucomicrobiota bacterium | reverse complement strand
GACGGCAAAAGTCCCATTCTGCATCGCTGACATCACTGGTGTAGGCAGTTCTTGGCTTGGTGGTCGAAGGTTCCATCCCAAGCTTATTGCTTGGACCCTCACCGGTGTACAGCACTTTTTAAAGTTAATAACAGGCTCTAGGAAAACATAGCTCGAACTCCTCTGCCATTTTGCCGCCACTTCTCCCACGAACAGACTTGATCCCCGTCGTGAAATCCGCCTACTCCACCGCCCCCGGCCTCAACCAGTATAGCACGCTCATCCTCACCGCGATCCCATTCTCCACCTGCTGGTTGATCAGGCACCTCTCATAATTCATCCCCGCATCCGTGATCTCCACCCCGCGGTTCACCGGCCCCGGGTGCATCAGGTGCAGTCCGCGCTCACGCAAAATTTCCACGCGCTCATTCGTCAGCCCATAGTTGCGGTGGTACTCGGCGGCGCTTGGAATGAGCGGCTCGTCAAGACGCTCGCCCTGCACACGCAGGAGATAAATCACATCCGGCTTCCACTCAAAGGCATCACGCCAGTTGCCAAACTGCGGGATCTCCGGCGGCACCTCACGCGGCATCATCGACCCTGGGGCAAGATAGGCCACCTCCATCCCGAGGCGGCGGAAAATCAGGCTCGTGCTGCGCGCCACGCGGGAGTGTTGAATATCGCCCACAATCAAAACACGGCAGCCGCTCAGATTTTTGTGAATCTCCCGCAGCGTGAAGGCATCCAGCAGCGCCTGCGTGGGGTGCGCATGCCAGCCGTCCCCGGCATTGATGACGCTCGCACGCGTGTTCTTGGCGATGAGATTCGGCGTCCCCGCCTGCTTGTGCCGCACCACGATGTAGTCCACCCGCATCGCCTCCAGCGTCTCCACCGTGTCCAGAATGGACTCCCCCTTCACCACGCTGCTCGACTCAATGTCGAAGTGCGTCACGTCCGCGGAGAGGCGGCTCGCCGCCACTTCAAAGCTTGACCGCGTGCGCGTGGAAGGCTCGTAAAACAGTGTCAGCATCGTCTGCCCCTTGAGCGTGGGCACCTTCTTCACGCTGCGCTTGAAGAGGTCCTTGAACGGCACGGCGTTGTCGAGCACGAAGGCGATTTCCGCGTCCGTGAGCGAGGCGATGTCGAGGAGGTCTTTGCGCGGGGTCATCTCGTTGAGGCTTGGGTTTGCACGGTGCAGGCGTCCTCTCCGTCCACCTCGGTAAAGCGCACCGCCACCCGCTCTCCGGGTGCCAGCGTGACCTTGAGTGCGGAGAAATCCGGCTGCACAGGAAATTCACGGCCGCAGCGGTCCACCAGCACGGCCAGCTGCACGCGTTTCGGACGGCCAAAATTCAGCAGCTCATCCAGCGCCGCACGCACGCTGCGGCCGGTGTAGATCACCTCATCACAGAGCACCACATTGAGGTCGTCGATGTCGAAGGCGATGTCGGACCCCTCCAGCTTCGGCACCATCTGAAAGGTGCTCAGGTCATCGCGATACTGCGTGATGTCGATGGTGCCCAGGAAGACCTTCACGCCGCCAATCTTTTCGATCTCGGCCGCGATGCGTTTCGCCAGCGGCACCCCGCGCGTGAAAACCCCCACCAGCGCGATGCTCTCCGCGCCAGGATTCGCCGTCAGGATGCTTTGCGCCAAAGCCTGCACCCCTGCGGCCATCTGGGCCTGTGTGAGTAGCGTACGTTCATTGCCGGGCATGGTGGAAAAGGGTGCGCGGACAGTCCGGCGATTCACCGTCTTGTCAAATCGGGGGATGGCAGCACCGGCACAGAAGTTTCGCAGCATCACACGCCTCCAGGGTTGCAAATCAGGCGCGTCTTTGATTTGATACGTTCATGCAAAGACTCCCCCGCGCCATTTTGATGCTGGCCCTTCCCTCCCTGCTGGCCAGCTGTGATATTCTCCGCGAGAACAAATTGCTGATCACCACGCACGTGCAGACGGACCAGCTGGAACATCAAAGCGAGCTCATGCCGGTCACGATTGCAGGCGAGCAGATGATCTTCAAAAAGGTCCCCGAGGTGGCCCAGTTTTTCGGCAAGGCGGGACGGGCCGAGACGGCAACCGATCCGGCGCCTCTGGAGATGTTCGAGACGGTGATCAACCTGAAGCCCGAGGAGCAATGGCGGCCGGGGATGACGGTGGAGAAGCTCAAGAACGAG
>JAPLUN010000456.1 GCA_026397715.1 Verrucomicrobiota bacterium | reverse complement strand
GATGCACATTCCGGCACGAAAATCAGGCCAGATGGCCTGCTGCAGGAATGCACTCATCGTGAGCGAGGCGCCTGCCTGAGCCGTAATGCTGCCAGCACTTGAGTTCGCAGTTTTCAACACCAGCGCGGCACCACTGTCAGGGAACCACTTGAAACTTCCCACGTCCACGCTCGGCTGATACTCCGCCAGCGATGAGAACATTCCTGCTTCATCGGCTGCTGAAATCAGTTCCAGCGGAGCTATGCTCATCCAAGGCCATCCATTCGCATCCAAGGCCTGCTGAACCCCTGGCAGGAGAGCACAGACAAACCCCAGCTTGTAAGGGCTAACCCCATAATTGGCATTGGCCCGGGCGCTTGCATAGGGAAAGACCTTCACCCTGCCCGAAGGCGTGAAACTGCTACCATAGACTTCGCTGAAAGCACCGGATGCCTGAGATGCCTCAGTCCCTGAAGAAATCGAATCGATGAAACCACCAATCTCCATGAAACGAGGAGCCATGGTGGAACTCAACATCTGCGGAGGATAGTCCCCAGCCTTCAAACTCAAGCTCGCAGCGTGCCGCTCCAGAGTCTGCTTCAGCAGATCCTTGGCATCTGGAATCATCGTCAAGCTTGCGCCCATTGCCGTTGAGCCAGAAACCGCGCGCCCCACCGTGAAAGCGGTGCCACCATTCAAGCTCAACCGGCCCGTATCCACCGGCATGCGGGCATCGCCACCGGCAAGCTGAACACCTTCATTCGCGTCCCCCAGCGCAGCGCCCGCCAGGGCGGGCTCCACCTTCTGCGAAGTCATCCCCGTCCCCGCCACGACGAGGCCGACCGCATCGGGAGTCTTGAGGCCGCCGGCAAAGCTCAGGCCATAGGCGTTCTCATCCTGCACGCGCTTCAATCGCTCCACATCGGCTGGGCTCATTGCACGCTGGTCCTTGTTCACGGCCAGTGTACTCACTGCGGCCACAGGTGCGGATTTCGGCATTGGCGAAAGCGGTTTCGCCGCAGGCTGCTCCGCCACGATCACAGGCTTCACCGGCGTGGCCGCCAGCAGCCGCGCCTCAGGCACCTGCCCTGCTTTCTTCTTTGCCTCGGGCTTCGGCGCGAGCTGCACCTTGATGCCCGACTTCTCCGCCACCGCCGCCACAGCACGCGCTTCGCTCCGCTTGGAGGAATACGCCTGCCACGTCCAAAACCCTCCCAGCACCGCGCACGCGGCCAGGGAGAGGCGGACGATGACGCCGATGTTCCACCGAGTGGTCTTGCCTGATTTTCCGCTCGACGCAGGAGTTTGTGCGGGCGCACTGCTTGCAGTCGGCACTCGGGCGGATGGCTCCACGGACTGAGGCTTGGCGGCCTGCGCGACGAGGCGTTCGCGCTGCTTGTCGGTCAGCGCGAGCGAGTCATCCCGCAGTTCGCTCAGCAGAAAGTCGCAGAAAGCTTTCGTCTCATCCGCCTTCTCTTTGTCCTGCGGATTCTCTTGCAGCGCCGCCTCCAGCTGCTGGCGTTCTTCGGCGCTGGCTTCATCCAGCGCCCAGGCGGTGATTTGTTCCGGTTTCATGATCTCAAAAAGGGGTAAGGGGTGTTAAGCGATGGCGTGTTTCAGTTTCTGCGCCGGCGGCGCGTCATGCGACTGCCACTTGGTCTTCAGCGCGGCCACGCCGTGGTGGATCAGGTAGCCCACGTTGCCGATGCTCGTCTGCATCGCCGCGCTGATCTGTTGGTAGTCCAGTCCGGCGATGAACTTCAGCCGCACCGCCTCGCGCTGCCTCACCGGCAGCGTTTCGATCAGTTCACGCAACGCCGTGGCGGTCTCGCGCTGCTCCATCGCGTCATTCGGCGCGGGATCAGCGGAGGTTTCCAGATCGAGAGTTTCTGTTTCCATAACAACGAGGCGTTGATGTTTGCGGTGATGGTCCAGGGCACGGTTTCGGCACACCGTGAAGAGCCAGGGCGCCAGCCTCTCGTGATCAAGAGTGGCCAGGTGCTGGCTCAGCTTTAAAAACACGTCCTGCACGATGTCCCGCGCATCCTCCAGATCCCCCGTGTAACCATGCGCATAGCGGATGAGGGGCCGCTCGTAGCGCTGCAGGGTTTCGAGAAAGAGGTCGTGCGGTTCGCTCATGGGAGTGTGTTCGGCGGGCATCACGTCTGACATTCCCGCATCTTGGGAGAAATTTTCGCGGAAGGCGAGATTGATCGTAAGCCCGCGACTCAAGCACCCTTTTTCCAATCAGCTCAAACCACGGAATACACGGAATCAGATCCAGCCTCTGATTTCCGTGTATTCGGTGGCATGCATCAAAGCTGGTAAAAGATACGGGGTAAAAAATGCCTGAATCCAAAATTCAGAAACATCTTTTACCCCTCATCTTTTACCAGCCTGCATGGTTCTGCCCAGTCAGGACAGCCCGCGCTACTTCAGCTTCGCCGCGATCTCCCGGAACGCCTTCGAAGACGCCGACTTCTCCGCATCTTCCAGCGCAATCGGGTGCCCCTCGTCGCCGCACTCGCGCACATGCATCTCGATCGGGATCTGCCCCAGCAGCGGCACACCCAGGCGCTTCGCCTCATGCTCACCGCCGCCCTTGCCAAAAATGTGGTACACCTGCCCGTCGCTCGGGCACAGGAAGTAGCTCATGTTTTCGATGATGCCGAGAATCGGCACATTGACCTTCTGAAACATTCCCACCGCCTTGCGCGCATCAATAAGAGCCACCTCCTGCGGCGTCGTCACGATCACCGCGCCATCCAGCGACACCGTCTGCACGATGGTGAGCTGAATATCCCCCGTGCCCGGCGGCAGATCCAGCACCAGCACATCCAGATTGTCCCACGCCACCTGCCGCAGGAACTGCTGCGTGTATCGTGTGGCGATAGGTCCGCGCACGATCACCGGCGAGCCATCATCCAGCAAAAACCCCATCGAGATCAGCTGCACGCCAAACTTCTCAATCGGCACGATCTGCTGCTCATCATTCTGATACGGACGCTCGTCCGTGCCAAACATGTGCGGAATGCTCGGCCCGTACAAGTCGCAGTCACACAGGCCCACGCGCAGCCCGCTCTTGCTCATCGCGATCGCTAGATTCGAGGCCACCGTGCTCTTGCCCACGCCGCCTTTGCCAGACGCCACGGCGATCACTTTCTTGACCCCGGGGATGCTCGACTTGCCCAGCTTTTCAGACGCCGTCACGCCCGCTCCCGGGGGGTCCTTGATGTCAAAATTCAGCTTCACCTCGCCGATCCCCGCCACCTTGTTCAGCACATCCATCGCCTGCTCATGGATGAGGCGCGGGATGTTCGGATCACGCGTCGCCACCGAAATGTCGATGGTCACATTCTTCCCTTCAATCTGGATGCCTTTCACAAGGCCAAACGAAATGATGTCACGGCTGAATCCAGGGTAGCGGACGTTGCCAAGGGCGGTGCGGATGTCTTGTTCGGTGGGCATGGGGGTTGGGGATACGCCTTCACCTAGCCCGATGACGCAGCTTTGCAAACACGTGCTGGAAGAAGTGCTCCGACTTCACCTGCTAGCCTCGTCCTCGTCCTCGTTCTCCTACTCGTCCTCGATCCAGCCGCCCCACCACACCCAAGCCATGCGCGCCAAGCCAAGCACGTATTGTAGTCCCGGCTTCAGCCGGTCTGGTCGCGCTACCCAGAGTCCAAATACCTCGTCCTCGTCCTCGTTTTCCTACTCGACCTCGGCTTGCCCTTCGTAGCTTTAGCGAAGAATGGGTCCTCGATCCTGTCACTCCGCCAAGCACTCACCACCGCGCCCCCAAAGAAGCACGGAGTTCAGAGTTCTCCGTTCGTAGTTCTGGATTCCTCCCCCCCTTCCCCCCCCCACAAAAAAAACGCCGCCTGTTTCCAGGCGGCGTTCGTGGATTCGATAGCTCGGCAGCCAGATCAAGGCTTCGGCACTTCGCCGATCGTCTTGAGCACGCGGCTGGAGATCGCATAGGGATCTCCCTGGCTGTTCGGACGGCGGTCTTCGAGGTAGCCTTTCCAGCCATTGCGCTTGAAGCTGTGCGGCACGCGGATGGATGCACCACGGTCAGCAATGCCCCAGGAGAACTGGTCGATGGACTGCGTCTCATGCAGGCCGGTCAGGCGCAGATGATTGTCAGGGCCGTAGACGGCGATGTGCTCAGCGCAGTTCTTCTCAAACTGGGCCATGAGGGCGAGGAAGTAAGGCTCGCCGCCCACTTCACGCATGTACTTCGTGGAGAAGTTGCAGTGCATGCCGGAACCGTTCCAGTCGGTGTCACCGAGGGGTTTGCAGTGGTACTCGACGTCCACGCAATACTTTTCACAGAGACGCTGAAGGATGTAGCGGGCCACCCAGATTTCGTCAGCGGCCTTCTTGGAGCCTTTGCCGAAGATCTGGAATTCCCACTGGCCCTTGGCCACTTCGGCGTTGATGCCTTCGTGGTTGATGCCAGCGTCGAGGCAGATTTCGAGGTGCTCTTCAACGATCTGACGGGCGATGTCGCCGACGTTCTTGTAGCCCACACCCGTGTAGTAAGGGCCCTGCGGGGCAGGATAGCCATTCTCAGGGAAGCCAAGCGGGCGGCCGTCCTGATACAGGAAATACTCCTGCTCATAGCCAAACCAGGTGTCCGGATCGTCAAGAATCGTGGCACGGTCGTTGGAGGAGTGCGGGGTGCCGTCAGCATTGTAGACTTCGCACATGACGAGCACGCCGTTCTTGCGGGTGCTGTCCGGATACACGGCCACAGGCTTCAGCACGCAGTCGGAGCTCCCACCAGGAGCCTGACGAGTCGAGGAACCGTCAAAGCCCCAATCAGGAAGCTCTTCAAGCTTGGGGAAACTGGCAAACTCCTTGATTTGAGTTTTGCCACGAAGGTTGCGGACAGGCTGATAACCGTCCAGCCAGAGATATTCGAGTTTGTATTTGGCCATGGTTGAATGTGTGGATTGAGTCTTGGCTAAGGCCTTTGGAAAACTTTTCCTCAAGCAGCAGCACGACTGAAATGAGCATGTTCCATGCCACACGCGAGATGTTTTTTCAACTTTTTACACTCATTCCATTGCTCAAGGCTTCCGTAAGATCAAGAATTCTCACTGATTGCCCACCCCTCAATTCTTGACCTCAGGCTCTCCATCGTCAACCACCGCCCACAGCCATTCTCCGCCCCCTCTTGCTTCTCTTTTTTGCGTCTCTTTGCGGCCAGCCCTCCGTTCCCCTTTTAGCATTGCACATCCCGCGCACCAGCAGGAAGGTGCCACCGCAAACACCCCATGAAAGAAGCCAAAAACACCGCCCGCGCCATCGTGCACATCGGCTATGACGGCAAGGTGTACAAGCAGTTCAAAGGTCACAATGCCCAGGGCCGCTTCGAAAACGAGGTGCGCGTCCTCAAACTCCTCGAAGCACGCGGCTGCGACTACGTCCCCCGCCTTCTCGAATCCGACCCCGCAGCGCTTAAAATTGTCACCACCAACTGCGGCTCCATCGTCACCCACATCAGCGACAAGCGCATCAA
>JAPLUN010000689.1 GCA_026397715.1 Verrucomicrobiota bacterium | reverse complement strand
GGGGAAGCGCTTGAAGATGCCGGGCGTGTAATCGGTCTGGACCTGGGAGGAGCCGACGTGCTGCTTGTCGAGGTCGTTGCGGACGATGTCAGTCGTAAAGTCCGCAATCTTCGCGCGCTTCATGTTCTCACGGATGGCGATGAACTCCATCTCCGGGGTGATGATGCCGGCGCGGGCGTAGGCGAGCTGCGTCACCACCTTGCCCGGCTTCGCCTTCAGCGGATGGCGCTGCGCATTGATGGGGGCCTTCAGGGGGCTGAGGATGCCTTCGCGCTTGGCGGCGGCGTATTCGGCGTGGTTGGCGGTGAGGTAGCCGTTGTCACGCGGCTCGATGGCGCGGCCTTCGTAGGCTTCGACGTCATTGCGGGCGAGGATCCAGGCCTTGCGCAGGCCGGGCAGGCCTTCTTCCACGGTGCCCTTGTAAGCGGGGTCGCCCCAGGGGCCGGAGGTGTCATAGACGCGCACGGGTTCATTCTGAATGATGCGGCCATTGAAATCCTTGGTGGGGGAGAGGGTGATCTCGCGCATGGGCACCTGCACGTCCGGGTGGATCTGGCCCTGCACATACACGCGGGCGGAGGCGGGGAGTTGCTCGGAGGAGTGGGGCTCGAAGGATTCTTGGGCGGCGATCATAATAAGAAAGGGGTGCTCGATACTGGATTCTAGATGCTGGATGGTGCGCTGTACGCGTATGAACCGAGAAACCTCCGAGCGAACTCCCTTCGGCGGCATGACCCGCATCAGGTTCGGAGGGTTCGGATCGAGTAAGATCCGTCTCAGTCCCTGCGGTGGGACGCCCCTGTCGTGATGTGGGTGGATAGTCGGGGAGGCGGGCCGAAGGTCAAGGGGAAGTGGGGGAGGAGTTGATGGGGGCTGGGTAGGGGAGATTGGCCGCAAAAAGACGCAAAAAGAGGATAGGGAAAGGGAGGCGGGGGCAGAACAGGCCAAAGGAACAAAAGCGACGGATGAGGGCGGTAAAGAGACGGTTAGGAAAAGGACAGAAACTCGTTGTTTACTATGGTAATTATTGTAAACTTAGATGTTTTATCAGTCGATGTTGCGCTTTCACCCCCATTTTTCCGGCCTTTTCGCGAGTGCCGCCCTGCTGCTTTCCGCAGCCACGGCGGTGCGGGCGGACATCGTCGCGGACTGGAATGCGATTGCACTGACGTCGATGACGGCCAATGCGGACCCGCTGGTGGCGCATGATCTGGCCATCCTGGCGGCGTCCATGTACAATGCGGATCAAAGCATTGCAGGCACCTACAACCCCTACGGCAACGGCTCTTACCCGGCCCCCTCAATTGGCAGCGCACCCGCAGGCGCGGATTCCCAGGCGGCGATGATCGCGGCGGCTAATACCGTGATGCAGTATCTCTATTCGGGATCGAGCAGCAGCTACACCTCCCTTTACAACAGCCAGCTCAGCGGCATCGCCAACAGCCAGGCCAAGACCGACGGCATCGCATGGGGCGTTACAATCGCCAACAACCTGCTGAGCGCACGCTCGGGCGATGGCTCGGCGGATGCCGCCACCACCATTTACTCGCCCGTGGGCACCATCGGCTATTGGCAGCAGACATCCGCTGCCGGCGCGCTGTTGCCGGGATGGGGCAGTGTGGGCACCTTTGCTATCCCGGGGGTGGGCGGTTATATGACCACGCTGCCGGGCGGCTCGGTCACCTCGTATTTGCAGTCCAGCCAGTATGCGACGGATTACGCCCAGGTGAAGGATCTGGGGGCCAGGTTCAGCTCGACGCGTACCTTTGATCAAGGGAACCAGGCCTACTTCTGGGCCGCTGGTGATGGCACGGTGAAAATGACGGGAATGTGGAATCAGATCGCCCAAACCGCCGCCGCCACGGCAGGCCTGAGCACCGCCGAAACGGCGCGTCTGCTGGCCACCCTGAATGTGGCCATCGCCGATGCAAGCACCGCCGCCATGGCCACGAGCTACGACACGCAGTTCTGGCGTCCTGAAACGGCCATCGCCAACGGCGACATCGACGGCAACGCCAGCACCGTGGTGGATTCGTTTTGGGAACCGCTGCTCAAGTCCCCATCGCTGCCGGAATACGTCTCGCTGGGAGCCACGATCAGTGAAGCCGCCGCCGTGGTGCTGGCCTCCTATCTCGGCGACAATGTCTCCTTCAGTCTGGGCAGCGACATCAATGGAGACGGCAACATCGACCTGACGCGGAACTTCACCAGCTTTAGCCAGGCCGCGAACGAAGCGGCCATGGCGGGCGTCTATGGCGGCACTCAGTTTGGGACCTCCGTCACCGACGGCCAGGCCCTCGGCGCGAACGTGGCGAACTACGTGTTGGCCAACAACTTCACCGCCGTGCCCGAGCCCGCAGGAGCTGTGCTGCTCATTTGCAGCGGCTTGTTTCTGCTGGGCGCGCGCAGACGCCGCTAGATACGACACGGCAGGTGCGTTGTGTTGCGATGAACCGCATCGCATGTTCCGTTTTTTCCACTCTCCTGCTGTTTCCCGCACTGCTGCCAGCGCTTGATGAAGCCCAGCTGGCCGCCATCCATCCTGCCATGGAGGCCGCAGTCAAAGCCAAACAGGCCGCAGGCATCGTCACGCTGGTGATGGAAAAGGGGAAGGTTGTCCACTTCGATGCCGCAGGCATGGCCGACATCGGCAAAGGCCGCGCGATGGAAAAAGACGCGCTGTTTTGGATCGCTTCGATGACGAAATCCATCAACGCCACCGCCGTGATGGTGCTGGTGGATGAAGGCAAGCTCTCGCTCGATGAACCCGCCTCCAAGTGGCTGCCGGAACTCGCCAAAGTGAAGCTGGCCGATGGCAGCGCGCCGGAAAAACCCATCACCCTGCGCATGCTGCTCAGCCACACCGCAGGCATCGCTTTTCCACGTCGTGCGCCCTCGGACGGAGCGATCTCGTTGAAGGCCTACGTGGCCTCCTTGCTCAAGACCCCGCTCGCCTTTCAACCGGGGAGCGCCTACGAGTACGGCTTCGGACCCACGGTGTCCGGACGCATCATCGAGCTCGCTTCGGGCATGAAGTATGACGCGTTTTTGCAGGCGAAGATTTTCGCGCCGCTCGGCATGAAAGACACCATGTTCAATCCCGATGACGCCCACCGTGCACGCATCGCCCGCACCTACAAGATGGATGACGAAAGTCATGAGCTCGTGCCCGGTTACAATCCATTCGTCACCAGCGATGCGAGCGTCACGCACATGACTGAGCCAGCAGGCGGCCTCTTCTCCACCGCTGCGGACATGGGGCGCTTTTACGCGATGATCGCCAATGGCGGCGAACTCGACGGCGTGCGCATCGTCAGTGAAAAATCCGTGAAGGACATGACGACCCCGGTGAGCGCTGGTGGCAAACAACTCAACTACGCCTGCGGCTGGCAGGTGAATACGGCAACGCAGCGCGTGAATTCGCAGATGCCCGTGGGCAGCTTTGGCCACGGCGGCGCCTTTGCCACGAATGGCTGCATCGATCCGCAGAGCAAGCTAGTCACCGTGTATCTGGTGCAGAACGTGCTGGTGCCAGACAGTGGTAAGCCTAAGGATGAATTTCAAAAGATGGTGATGAAAGCCGCAGGCATCCAAGTGGCGGCACCACCGACAATAAAGAAGAACAAACCTTAAACTCATTGCGGTGTCCGGCGAGGTTCTTGCTTGCTCAAAGGGTTGAGGATCAAGTAATCTCGAAAATATCGAATGAGAAATTCAGCAGTCACCCGCCGCGCCTTTGTTTCGACCGGCATTGCCGCCGTGACCGGAGCTTTTTTGGCCGCTGAGGAGCAGGTGATCGCACCGCTGGGAATACCTCTGCATCAGGAGCCGCTGGCGTTTAATTTTGACGCCTTGGAGCCGCACCTCGATGCGGCCACCTTGAAGCTGCACTACAGCAGGCATCACGGGGACATTCTTGAAAAGCTCACGGAGACACTGCAGCCGCTCAATCTGAAAGTGGGCAACTTATCAACCCTGATGCCCAACATTCCCCGGCTGGTGCTGCCGATCAACCCGCGCAAAACGGTGGTGAGGATGGGCGGCCCGCCCGCAATGCTGTCCGCTGAAGACCAGCGGGATCTTCGTCAGTATGGCGGGGCTCACATCAATCATACCGCCTTCTGGCGATTCCTGGCACCAGCTGGCTCAGGGCCCGCAGGACCCGAGGGCAAGGTGGCGGAGGCGATCGTCAGCGAATTTGGCGGCATCAATGAATTCAAGACCGCCTTCACCGAAGCCGCCATGAAGCACTTCGGCTCCGGCTGGGCTTTCCTGGTCTACCGCCCGGATGGCAGGCTGGTCATCACCACGACGAAGAATGAGGACAATCCGCTCATGACCGATTTCGTGCAGCCTGAGCAGCAGGGCAGGTTCATTCTGTGCCTCGATCTCTGGGAGCACTCCTACTATTTGAAGTATCGGAACGACCGCAGAAAATACATCAATGCGTGGTGGAATGTGGTGAACTGGAATTTTGTGTCGCGCGCCCACACCATTGTCACTTCAAAAGGACGAGTGTGATGTGCGGATGCTGACCGATCCTCAGCGCGAGGGATAGAGGTCGGGCATCAGCAGCGGGCGCAGTACCATGGGGGTGAGCTCGCGTGGCAGCGGCACCCACGGGTGACCTTTGTCATTCTTCCGCAGACCCCACCAGAGGCGGCCGCCATTGCGCCAGGGATCGATCACGAGGCCGTCTTCAAAACGCTGGCCCTTCGCGGTGACGATGATGCCATGGTGTTCCAGCCAGGTGTCGCGCTTGGAGGAGGTGAGGTGCAGCTCCAGCGTCTTGAGATTGAGACGGAAGAGGAAGGGGAACAAATCATCCCGCCACTGGTAACAGAGGCCGCGCTTGCGCAGGCCGGTGTTGACGAGGCCGTTGTTCATCCATGGCAGGGCCAAGGGTTTGAAGTCCTCGGAGAGTCTGGCGGATTCTTCGATCGCCGTGGTGGCCAGCCGGTCGGCCTCGCGCGTGCTCACCGTCGGGGACAGTTGCTGGAGATCGAGGCTAAGCTGCCGGGCTCTTTCTTGACGCAGGGCGGGCGTGCCAGGAGTGACGCAGCAGGCCAGGGCAAGTGTGAGCAGCAATGAGCAGAAGCGCGAAACGGTGAACATGCGGTGAGGAAAAATCAGGGCAGCGGGCCGTGGGCGGTTTCATGCAGCGCGCGGGCCTGCTGCTGCCATTGCTCACGAGTGGCGCGGTTTTTAAAGGCCAGGAGTTCGCTGAAGGCGCGCTGCTCGTCCTCATTCCACTGCGCGATCTGCCGCCAGGTGCGGATGCCGTGGGCGCGAAGCTGCTCGCTGATGATCTTTTTAATGCCCTTGATCTGCGTGAGATCGTCATCCGGCACGGTCAAGAGTGCGGATTCTCCTTCCTCCACACGGCGAAGCACCTGTGTTTGAAGTCGCAGCTTTTCGATCTCTGTCGTCGCGATGGCCAGACGCTTCTCACTGTCGGCCAAACTGCGGCGTGCGAGCCCCAGACCGGCGGGATCGGCAGGTGTTTGTCCTTCGAGTTTGGCGATGCGGCGCTGCCAGTCGTCGCGCTCCTGCGTCAGCGTGGCGAGGCCCGTCTGATGCGTGTTAAGCTGGCCTTCGAGCACGGTGACTTTTTCGCGCAGCGTGGAGGTTGCTGCCTTGGGTTTCGCAGGAGTGCTGCGTTTGCGCTTGGGCTTGGCGGGGGCTTCTGCCTTCTCGACAGGAGCAGGAGTTTCAGCCGTTTCGACAGCAACAGGAGCAGCGCTGCGCAGGTTTTCGAGTTCCACTTGTGCGTAGGTGTGCGCCGCACGCAGGTGCTCAAGATCTGCCAGAAGCCGGGCCATTTCCGTTTCGAGCGCCAGTGCGGCTTCGTTGGCCTTGGCGGCCTGATCCTGGCGCAGGCGTGCTTCGCTTTGGGCGGATTTCAAATCGCCGCGCAGAGACTGGAGCTCGGCTACAACCGCCGGGTCTTGCGGGGCAGGGGCTGAGCTGACGGTAGAGGTAGCAAAGGCGGTGGCGCGGTCGGTTTCAGCCTGGCGCAGGGCTGCTTGCGCTCTGTCGATCTGCGCGGCCAGCTCATCCACGCGCTTCTGCATGTCACTGCCACGCCACTGCCAGCCGAACCACGCAAACAGAGCGGCGGTGAGGCCGAGCAGCGGTGCGAGGTAGAGCAGCAGCCAGAGGAAAGAGGACATCAGCGGAGGGCAGGGGGCGTCAGGTGCATGCGAAGCTGCTCGATCGCCTCGGCAGCGAGATCTTCAACAACTGCGGTAGGAATACCGGCGGGAATACGGCCGGACTGGGCCAGGCCGCCAGCTTCGACGAGTTCGCGTGTCACCGGAATGAGCGTCCAGGTGCTGCCCGGTTTGGCGAGGGCAAACATCCCGGCGCTGCCGGCGGCAGGTGGCGGCGGCAGGCTTTTGAGAGTGTGCAAAATGCTGCCAGAGGGTTCGCAGTCGCCGCTCACATGCACCTCGTCACTGAAGACGATATACTGCGCGCCGTAGGCCATGCGCACGGCGGCGATGAGCTGGGCGCGCACCGCCTCTTCTGCCACCTGCCCCGAGATATAGGCCTTTGTGCCAAAGAGTGCGAGGGCGATGAATGCCGGGTCTCTGGGCTGGGAGGGAGCCGGTGAATGGGAGTCATCTCCTTGCAGCCAGTTGCTCAGCGATGCGCTGTCGCTTTGCAGCAGTCTGGCATCAAGCCCGCTCGGCAGATCGTTCTTCCAAGACTGCTCGCGCGGGGCGACCTGCCAGTCCACGGGCTTCCAGGCCTCGCCGCTGAAGCTGAGAAAACAGGATTTGCCACCCGCCTTGCCCTCCTGCGGCAGCAGGGCGGTGGTGATGGGGCCAAAATCACCGCTGGGGCGGCGCTCCGCACTGACGCGGATTTCATCATGCAGGCGGCGCGGGGCGAAAGTGGCCAGGGCGTCTTCGAGAATCTCCTCCTTCATGGCGGCGCTGCCGACCTCGCCACGGAGGATGATCTGCTGATCACGCACGGCGGTGAAGAGGTAACCCGGCGGCAGTCTGGCCAGGCGCTCGCTTTTCGCCCGGGCGAGGTGCTGCTGCTGCTGGGTGGCGCGCAGCTCTTCCAATGCAGGGCGCACCTGCTTCTGCCATTCGTCCTCGCTGACTCCCAGCGCGCGCGCTTCAGTGAGCAGATCGGCGTCAGATTTGCCCAGGGTCAGCTCCTTCCATGATTGGCCGATGCGGGCCAGATAAGCCTGCGCACTGGACTGCGGGGCCGGAACCGTGCGCAGAGTGGTGGAGACGCTGGCGGCTTCGTCGTGGTTCTCAGCGTCGGTGCCCGGCATGCCTTCGCTCACGCCGCCCCGGAGGCTCCAGGCCTCCTGCACGCTGCGCGCGAGGTCGCGTGCTTCATAGGCGTTGGCGGTGGTGCCCAGCAGGCGCGCGTGCGCTCCGTCGGCAGCCAGCAAAATCCAGCCGGGCGGGCTGGGGATGACTTCAACTTCACTTTGCAGACCACCGACCGGATTGAGGTAACGCCCGAGGCCGAAGGAAAGCGGTGCAGGCAGGCGCACCTGATCGCGTACGGTGGTTTCGATCAGGCTGCGGTCCTCCTGCGTGCGCACGCTGCCGGTGAGGCGCGCCTTTTGGCCGTCGAACTCAAGGTGCAGGCCGCCAAGGCGTTTGCGCAAGGCGGGCTGCTGCGAGAGCACATCCTGCGCGGCAGTTTTCAGATCCCGCTGCAGGTGCGGCAGGCACACCAGCGCACCGACAAGCCAGAGCGCGAAGAGAGTGGCAGCAGAAAGGATCCAGCGCGCGCGAGTCATGGCGGGGGAGGTCACGCTTTTTCGGTGAGCATGCGCACCTCGTCGAAGCTGTAACGACGTGTCTCGCCACGCTGATTGGTCTGCAGCAGGGTTTGCGTGCCGGTATCCAGCGAAGTGAGCCAGCCCTCCCCATAGGCCCAGGTGTCGAGGCAGATGCGCCCGGGGAGAATGAGGGGCAGTCCGCTCTTCTGGGCGGTGTGGCCGCAGACCAGAGTCTTGCCCGAGAAATGCGGGTGGGAATCATCAAAGCGCCGCCAGAACAGCCAGTCGTCACTCTGATCCGGCATGGGCAGCATGGCGTTCACATTCGCATGGGCAAAGATATGCGTCTCGGTCGCATGCCAGCGGCGCAGACGCTGGCTCAGGAAGTCCCAGTGCTCCTGCGGGATGGCGTTCCAGTCCGGGACGTCCATGATGCCGTAGGACTGCATGGTCTGCCTGCCGCCGACGCCATACCATGAACCGGGATCAATCAGCTGGCTGCGGGCGTCGAGCATGAGGATTTCATGATTGCCTAGCAGCGGGACGAACTGCACGCTTTTTTCCAGCTCCAGCAGACGATCCAGCACGCCGCGGGTGTCCGGGCCGCGGTCCACGTAATCGCCCAGGGTGACGACCACGTCGTCTTTCTGCGGGGCCAGCTCCTGCAGCATGAGGTCGAGAGCGGTCGAGCAGCCGTGGATGTCACCAATGACCAGAGTGCGCCCGCAGCTGCGTTCACGTGAGGGGAGTTGGACTCTTGACGTGTGAATGTCGGGAGTGTCGTCGCTGACCAAAATGGGCATCGGCTAATCTTGCGCGATGAGAGCCGGACGCAACCACCGATCATCGTGTTGGCAGAATCCCTTTCGCCATGCAAGGTAGGGGAATGCCACTCCCCCAGCAGCCCAGCACCAAGAACCCCGGCCAGCCGTATGTTGAGGGCGTTCAGCCTATCTTTGCGGCCCGTGGACTGCGCAAAGTGTACCAAACCGGAGATCTCAATGTGGTGGCGCTCCAGGGGGTCGATCTCGATTTCCACCCCGGTGAACTGGTGGTGCTGCTGGGCGCGTCCGGCAGCGGCAAGTCCACCCTGCTGAACATTCTCGGCGGTCTGGACATCCCCACCTCCGGCTCCCTGCGCTACAAAGGCTGGGACCTCTCCGGCGGTGGCGAGCGAACGCTGACACAATTCCGCCGCAACTGCGTGGGCTTCGTGTTTCAATTCTACAATCTCATCCCCAGCCTCACCGCCCGCGAAAACGTGGCCCTCATCACGGACATCGCCCCGGACCCGATGAAGCCGGAGGATGCGCTGGACCGCGTGGGCCTGAGCCACCGCATGGACCATTTCCCCTCCCAGCTCAGCGGCGGCGAGCAGCAGCGCGTGGCCATCGCCCGTGCCATCGCGAAGAAACCTGAGGTGCTGCTGTGTGACGAACCCACCGGCGCTCTCGATGTGACCACCGGCATCACCGTGCTGGAAGCCATCGAGCGCATCAATCGGGAGCTCGGCACCCTGACCGTCGTCATCACGCACAACGCCGCCATGTCCGCCATGGCCGACCGCGTGCTGCACCTCTCCGACGGCCACATCGTCAAGGAAAGCCGCAACGAGACGCGCGTGGACGTGTCCACGCTGCAGTGGTGATCAGGTGAAAAGGATGTGCGTCCCCGCACCGGCGGACTCCTCATAAAACTGACCCACGGTCAGCACGTCATCCACGCGGTCCATCAGGTCTTCCTTCTTCAGCTTGAACATGTCCATCGCCAGCTTGCAGGCGAAGATCTTGCCGCCGGAGTCGGAGATGAGTTCGAGGAATTCGCGCACCGGCGGGATGTCGAGTTTCTCCATCTCCTTGTTCATGAGATGCGTGGCAAAGGCGGACACGCCGGGTATGGCACCCATCACCGTGGGGAAGGGCATCGTGATGGGAAGACCGAGCATCGGCATGGCCATGTTCAGCGCGGCATTGCCCACGGTGGAGACTTTCAAGTGATCCAGCGTCTTGTTGGCCAGCGCATTCAATCCGAAGAAAGTGAAAAACAGCGAGGCCTCGATGCCTTCCATACGGGCGCCGTTGGCCATGATCAGCGCAGGATAGATGCCATCCAGCGAGCCGCGGCTCACGATGATTGACATCTTCTTCACGGGTTGTTTGTCGTCTGGGGTGCTCATGATCGGAGGTGATGGGGGTTAAATGCAGCCAACGGGTTTGGGAATGCCGGCAATCTTGGAGGACTTCTTCAGCGGGCCGCCGGGGAAGAGATCATAGAGTTCCTTCGTCGTCACCACCCCGCTTTTACCCATGCTGCGGATGGTCAGGGCGGCGCCTTTCGCCTGCTGCTCCCGCAGGTAGCGCACCACCTTCATGTGGGCTTCCGTCAGCGCGCCGATGCCTTCCTCCGTGGCGATGGCGGCGGCGATGGCTTCATTCCACTGGGAGGCGTCGGTGAGGTAGCCCTCCTCGTTCACGTCGATTTCAGTTCCTGCGATGGTCTTTTTCATGATGGTCGGTTGGGTGATGATTACGCGTCAGCTGGCTTCTTCTTCTGCCGGCTGATGCCCGGCAGCGGCCAGCCACGGAGCAGGACGTTCCAGTAAATGTGGCGAAAGGCCAGCTTGCCCCAGTGGTTCACGCGGCTTTCTTCCAGCAGGCGCATGGGGCCGAAGGGGAAGGGAAACGGGCCTTCGTGCGGCTCGTATTCGTAATTGAAGTCGATCAGCAGCGCCTTGCCGTTGCCGGATTCGATGAAGCAGTTCGAGTGGCCGTCGAACTCCTCCTTGAGAGGCTTGCCCGCGATGTGCAGCAGAATGTTGTCCGCCAGAGTCTCGCTTTCAAAATGGGCCACGGAACCTGCTTTGGACGCGGGCAGGTTCGTCGCATCGCCGATGATGAAAACGTCCTTGTACTCGACGGACTGCAACGTGTGCTTTTGCGTGGCGACGAAATCCAGGTCATCCCCCAGGGCGGAACGGCGCACGACTTCATCTCCCATGTTCGTCGGTGTGGTGACGAGCAAGTCATAGGGCACTTCGCGGCCGTCAAAGCACACGAGCTTGTTGTTTTCCTGATCCACCTGCTCAGCCACAAAATCGGTCACGAGTTCGATGCCTTTGTCCCCGAGCAGATGCCCCAGCTTCTTCGATGCTTTCGGCTTGGTGAACGCCCCGGACAGCGGTGTGACGTACGTCAGCGTTACCTTGTCACGGATGCCCTGCTCGCGGAAAAAAGTGTCTGCCAGGAAGGTGAACTCCAGCGGGGCCACGGGACATTTGATCGGCATCTCATTGATATGCACTACCACGCGCCCACCGGTGAAGGTTTTGAGCTTCTCGCGCAGCGCCCGCGCGCCGTCCAGCGTGTAGAAGTCATGCACATTCACCCGCCACTTGGGGCCCAGCATGCCTGCCGTCTCCTCCGGTGCTGTACGGCAGCCGGTGGCGACGATCAGCAGATCGTATTTCAGCGTGCGCCCGTCCTTGATCGTCACGGCATGGTCTTCGGGAATGATCTGATCCACCTCCGCCTGCATGAACTCGACACCTTCAGGAATGAAGTCGCGGGTCCTGCGGATGATCTCGCTCTCCTCATACTTGCCGAAGGGCAGAAAGAGCAGCCCCGGCTGGTAGAGATGCTTGTCCGAGCGGTCCACCACCGTCATGCTCCATTCGGAGACAGGCAGCCGCCTGCGCAGGTTGTTGGCCATGATTGTGCCCGCAGTACCGCCGCCGAGGATAAGAAGGTGCTTGCTCATGAAGGATTGGAAGGTTGAGTTGCAGTACTTCTATATGCGTGTATGCGTATATAAAATAATTAATCCCAACTCATTTTTGTCATTCATGAACACTCACCTGACCGCCGATGAACGCGGCATCATCCTGCCTTGTCCCGACTGTGGCACCTCCAACCGCATCGCCTACGCCAAAGCGGCGCAGCAGGGCCGCTGCGGCACCTGCAAGGCGGAACTGCCCCATGTATCCGCACCCGTCGAGATCACCAGTGCCGCGGATTTTGCCGCGCTCATCACGAACAGCACGCTGCCCGTCGTTGTTGATTTCTGGGCCCCGTGGTGCGGCCCCTGCCAGATGATGGCACCGGAGTTTGCCAAAGCCGCCACCAAGGCCGCAGGCGCCGCCATCCTCGTCAAAGTGAACACCGATGATCGGCAGGACATCGCCAGCCAGTTCCGCGTCCAGGGCATTCCCGCCTTCGCGCTGCTACGAAAAGGCAAAGTCGTCGCTCAAACCAGTGGCTTTCAGCCAGCAGACCGCCTGCTGGCCTGGATGCGAAGCCAGTGAGGATTCACTTCCGCAGAAACTTCACGAAGTAATTCTCCTTCAGCACGTCCTTAACCTCGTCGATTTTTTCAAAGCCGGCGGCGGTGATCTCGGCCTCGAAGACTTCCTGTCCGGCGCGGACGTGGCCCATGACGAAGTCGCTGCTTTCGCCGGGGATGCGTTTGAAGTCGATCAGCACCAGCACGCCTCCGGGCTTCAGTGCCTTGTGCAGCGTGGCGAGGCTGGCCTGCGGAAATTCAAAATGGTGATACACATCGCAAATGAACGCGAGCTCGACGCTGGCCTCCGGGAGTTCGACGCTGCGTCCGGTGCACTGGATCGTCTGCACATTCGCCGCATGGGCCTTGGTGGCGCGGGCCTGGATGTGTTCGAGGAAGTTCTTCGCGATATCGACCGCATACACTTTGCCGCTCTCTCCAACAGCCTGTGAAAACGGCAGCGTAAAGAGCCCCGTGCCCGCGCCGATGTCCGCCATGGCCATGCCGGGCTTCAAGCCGACCGCAGCGGCGATCTTCTCCCGCTTATGGTAGATCTCGCGGCTCTCAGTTTCAAACTTCTGCGTCCACTCACCGACCTTGAGCTTGGGATCGAGGAACTTGTCGTTGATGCCGGGCTTCACACTCGCGTCTTGTGCGCAGGCGAGGGTTGCGGTGAGGGCAAGAAGCAGGGGAAGACGTTTCATTGGGAAAGGGATGGGGAATCGAGGTGACTATTCAAACTTGATGTAGGCGAAGCCTTGCAGCTGCAGATCGATCAGACGCGGGAAGGCGCCGACGACGAGTTTGACGCCGGGCATCAGTTCGGTGGGCTTCACGCCTTTCTGCTGCATCGTGTTTTCACACAGTTCCACCTGCACGCCGCGCTTGATGAGTTCCGCAAGGATCTCGCCGTTCGGATTTGCCGCATCCGTGCCGAGGCGTTTGCGGGCCGCATCATTCACCACGGCGGCGATGCCGGTGCCGTGATAGACCAGATGCAGATGCACCTGGTCTGTGGCGATGCCCTGCTTCTCATAGGTGTTGATGAGTTTGCGGGCGTAGAAGAGACCTTTGTTCACGCCATCGTGAGCGACATCATCGGTTACTTGATAGACGATGCGCAGATTCTCGCGCACTTGGATCGGAATGACCTCCGGTTCGGCGGCAGAGGTGGAGATGGTGAGGGCTAGAAGAGAGAAGAGCAGGCGTTTCATGGTTGGGCGTCGGGCTGCCACGACATGTAGCCGCGGTGGATGTGCTGGATGTTGCGGAAGCCGAGTTGTTTCAGGACGATCACCGCCTTGCGGCTGCGAAAGCCGCCCGCGCAATACACCAGCACGGGCTTGTCCTTGTTGAGCGCTGCCACCTTGGTTTCAAAGGCTGCGTCGCCGATGGAGATATTCACCGCGCCGGGCAGCGCGCCGCCCTCAAACTCACCCGAGGAACGCACGTCCAGCACTTGAGTCTCGGGGTGGTCATGCAGCCACGCATTGGCCTGACCTGGATTTAGGTTCGCACACACGGAGCCGGGCTGCGCTTTGAAGAGACGGCGGTCCCAGTCTCCTTCATACCAATACCAGCCGACGATGACAGCGATGAGAATGACAAAGGTCCAGATCATATTTCGAGGGGGCATTGGGGGATGAAACAGGCTGCTCAGGCACCACTGAGATTTTTCACCTGTTTAGAGAGACGTTTGAGGAGGTTGTTGCAGACGTTGTCACACAGTTCGGTGATACTCGGATCGGCGATGAAGCAGATCGCGGTCAGGCCTTCACGACGGCGGCCAACCATCCCCGCATCCACGAGCGACTGCACATGGCGTGAGACATTCGCTTGAGTCAGGCCGGTGGCGGCGACGAGTTCGGTGATGTTTTTTTCGCCCTCTTCCAGTGCGCGCAGAATCTTCAGGCGGCTGGGTTCAGAGAGCGTGCGGAACCAGGAGGCGATCAAAGTGAGGGCCTCCTCGGAGACCGGCGGCAGGGATTTTTTGCGTGCGGCGGGCATGATTTCAAAAAGGGTTTGCAAGCATTTACTATATGCGTATAGACTCATACAGTTGTGAATGATTATCCCTCTGAAGTCCGATACGTCAATCTCAAATACCCACGTCTCCTTATGAAACTCGAAAACGCCATCCGCGCCCTCGCCGGGACCATGATTCTCGTCAGCCTCGCCCTCAGCCATTATGTGCATCCGAACTGGCTCTGGCTCACCGCCTTTGTGGGCGCAAACCTGCTGCAATCCGCATTCACCGGCTTCTGCCCTGCTGAAACGATCCTTAAGAAACTCGGTGTCGGCGCTTCCTGCTGCGGAACCTGTGGCAGGCATGAGGCCCCGCCTCCAGCCACGACATCCCTGCCCAGTGTCGCCGTGAAAGTACAGGTGGCCAAGCTGCAGCCGCATGTGGCGTCCGAAGAGGTCGTCGGCACGGTGCGCTCCAAGCTGCGTGCCCAAGTGGAGGCCAAGATCAGCGGACGTGTCCTGGAATACACCGCCACGCCCGGCGCGGCGGTGAAGGCGGGGGACATGCTCGCCCGTCTCGAAAACCAGGAGATTCAGGCCAAGGTCGATCAGGCCAAGGCGCTGCTCGATCAGGCGCAGCGCGACTTTGCGAGGCAGAAGGAACTCGTCGCCAGCAATGCGACCACGCGGCAGGATTTTGATGCTGCCGATGCCCGTGTCAAAGTGGCCACTGCGGGTGTGAATGAAGCCGAAACGATGATGAGCTACGCCCGTGTGACTGCGCCCTTTGATGGCGTGGTGACACGCAAGCTCGCCGACGTCGGGGATCTGGCCATGCCGGGCAGGCACCTTCTCGAAATGGAAGCGCCGACCACACTGCGCTTTGAAGCCGACCTCCCCGAAGCCATTCTGGACCGCATCACCATGGGGGCGAAAATGCAGGTGAAGATCGCATCCGTGGCGAAGCCGCTCGATGCCACGGTGAGCGAGATCGCACCGGTGGCCGACCCCGTGAGCCGCACGTTTCAGGTGAAGCTGGACCTGCCGGCGGCGGAGGGACTGCGCACCGGCCAGTTTGGCCGTGTGGCTGTGCCGATGGCGGAAATGCAGCTGCTGATGGTTCCTCGGGCCAGCGTGATCAAGCGCGGACAGATGGAGCTGATTTTCGTTGTCAAAGAAGGGCATGCAAACCTGCGCCTGGTGAAAACGGGCAAGGCGATCAATGGCAGCATCGAAGTGCTTTCCGGCCTCGAAGAAGGCGAGCAGGTCCTGATCAGTGATGTCAACAAACTCGCCGATGGCCAACCCGTGACGATCCAGCCATGAGCGAACCATCCCATCATTCTGAGAACCTGGGCGTCGCCGGCCGCATTGCCGCGATGTTCATTGATTCCAAACTGACCCCGCTGGTCATCATCGCCTCCGTTATTCTCGGTGCGGCGGCCGTTGTGCTGCTGCCGCGTGAGGAGGATCCGCAGATCAAGGTGCCGATGGTGGATGTCATGGTGTCCATGCCCGGATCATCCGCGAAGGAGATCGAAGAGCGTGCCACGCGGCCCATGGAAAAGCTGCTGTGGGAGGTGGCCGGAGTGGAGTACCTCTACAGCACCTCACGCGACAGCGAGAGCCTGGTCATCGTGCGTTTCAAAGTGGGTGAGGACCCCGAGCGCAGCCTGGTGAAGATCACCGAGAAACTGCGCGCCAACTTCGACCGCATTCCGATGGGAGTCACGCCACCGTTGGTCAAACCGAAGAGCATTGATGATGTGCCGATCCTGGCGCTCACCTTCCACAGCGCGCGCTATGATCACCTCACACTGCGCCGTCTGGCGGCCCAGGTGGAGGAATCCGTCAAACAGGTGCCGCTGGTGGCGGAGACAAATCTGCTGGGCGGTGCGCATCGTGCGGTGCGTGTGATGCTGGATCCCGTCAAGCTGGCCTCGCGCAATCTCAGTCCTGCGGGGCTGGTGCCCATGCTGCAGCAGGCCAACCGGCAGTTTCGTGCGGGCGGCCTGACCACCGGTAACAACGAGGTGCTGGTGGAAACCGGGGCCTTCCTGAAAACCGCGCATGATGTGGGCGACGTGGGTGTCGGCGGGTTCGGCGGCAGGCCGGTATATCTGCGTGACGTGGCTGAGAGCCATGATGGTGGCGAGGAGGCCGTGCAGTACGTCCTTCATGGCACCAAGACGGATGAAGAACCGGCTGTGACTCTCAGCATCGCCAAACGTCCCGGGGCGAATGCCATCTCCGTGGCTGACGAAGTGATTCGCAAGGTGGACCTGCTCAAGGGCTCGATCATTCCCGCCGATGTCACCGTGAGTGTCACGCGCAACTACGGCGAGACCGCAGCGGAGAAATCAAACGAACTGCTGCTGCACATGGGCATCGCCGTGTTCAGCGTGGCCATCCTGATCTGGCTGACGCTCGGCTGGCGCGAGAGCGGCATTGTTGCCGTGGCCATCCCGGCCACGCTGGCGCTGACGCTGCTCATTTTTTACCTCTACGGTTTCACGCTGAACCGCATCACCCTTTTCGCGCTGATCTTCAGCATCGGCATCCTGGTGGATGACGCGATCGTCGTGGTGGAAAATATCGTGCGTCATTTCCACCTGCCCCAGAACAAGGGACGGGACTGGTCAAAGATCGCGGTCGAAGCCGTGGGCGAAGTGGGAAATCCCACCATCCTGGCCACCTTTGCCGTGATCGCCGCCGTGCTGCCGATGGCTTTTGTCGGTGGTCTCATGGGGCCCTACATGCGGCCGATTCCGATCGGTGCCAGCGCGGCGATGTTCTGGTCGCTGCTCATTGCGTTCATCGTCACGCCCTGGGCCTCCATCCGCATTCTGCGCTGGGGTGGCAAATATTCGAAACTGACGGAAGGCGTCGCAGTGGAGGACGGCCACAAGCATCTCGCGTCTGAGCACGCGGAAGATTTCTTCACCAAACTGTACCGCCGCATGATGAGCCCGCTGATTCATCACACCGGCTGGCGCTGGATGTTCCTTGTCGGCATCACCGTGCTGCTGCTCGTTTCCATGGCGACGGTCGGCCTCGGCTGGGTGAAGGTGAAGATGCTGCCCTTTGACAACAAGAGCGAGTTTCAGGTCATCCTGAACATGCCGGAAGGCACTTCGCTCGAGCAGACGACTGCCGTGGCGCGGGAGATGGCAGCGGCGATCCGCACGGAGCCTGAAGTCACCGACTACCAGATTTATGCCGGTGTCGCCTCGCCCTACAATTTCAACGGCCTGGTGCGTCACTACTTCATGCGCCGTGGCGCCGGCGTGGCGGACATTCAGGTGAACCTTGTCGGCAAGCATGAGCGCAAGGCGCAGAGCCATGACATTGCCAAACGTGTGCGCCCGGCCGTCGCCGCCATCGCGGCACGCTACGGTGCACGGGTCGCCATCGCTGAAGTGCCGCCAGGACCGCCGGTGCTGCAAACGCTTGTCGCTGAGATTTATGGGCCGACTGAAGCCGACCGTCTGAAACTCGCCGAAGCGGTGAAGAACATTTTCAAGTCAACGCCCGGCGTGGTCGATGTCGATTGGTACATCGAAGCCGATCAGCAGAAGGCGCGCTTCGTCATCGACAAGGAAAAAGCAGCGCTCCACGGCATCAGCGCCGCCACGATTTCACAGACGCTCAAAATCGCCGTGGATGGCGAGACCATCGATCTGCTGCACCAGCCTGAGGAGAAGGAGGACGTGAACATCCGCCTCGAACTGCCGCGTTCCGTTAAAACCTCACCCGAGGAACTGCTCGCGCTGCGCGTTCGTTCCGGAGATGCCAATGCGCTGCCTGAGCCGGGAGCATCTGGCTCGCCGCTGGTGCCGCTGCGCGAACTGGTGAAGGTCGAGAACGTCACCGTGGAGAAGAGCCTCTATCACAAGAACCTGATGCCCGTGACCTACGTCATCGGCGATGTGGCAGGCGTGGTCGAAAGCCCTGTGTACGCTATTTTCAAGATGAACGAGGCGCTCAAGAAACTCGACACACGCGAGTTCGGCGGCAGCGGAGCGGAACTGCAGATACTCAATGCCTCCATGCCCTTCAGCGATGCCGAACCCGCGCTGAAATGGGATGGCGAGTGGCACATCACCATCGAGGTCTTCCGTGATCTCGGCGCCGCTTTTGGTGCGTGTTTGATCCTCATCTACGTGCTCATGGTCGGCTGGTTCCGCAGCTTTATCACGCCTGCCATTGTGATGATCGCCATTCCGTTCTCGCTGGTCGGTATTCTGCCCGCGCACGGTTTGATGGACGCGTTTTTCACCGCCACCAGCATGATCGGTTTCATGGCAGGAGGTGGTATCGTTGTGCGAAACTCCATCATCCTGGTCGATTTCATCGAGTTGCGCATTCAGGAGGGCATGCCACTGAGCGAGGCCGTGATCGACGCGGGCGCCGTGCGCTTCCGCCCCATGCTGCTGACTGCCATGGCCGTGGTGGTTGGTGCGGCGGTGATTCTTGCCGATCCCATCTTCCAAGGCCTCGCCATCGCACTCATGGCTGGCGAGATCGCCAGCCTCTTCATCAGCCGCATGGCCGTGCCGGTGCTCTACTATCTGTTCCATCACCGCAAACCTGTT
>JAPLUN010000527.1 GCA_026397715.1 Verrucomicrobiota bacterium | reverse complement strand
TGCTCGACAAACATCGCGCTCCGCCCTCGGTCACGCACAAGGACGGCAAGGACTTCGTTCCGACCAACAAATGGGTCGTCTTCGGCCACCACTTCGCCGCCATCGCCGGCCCGGGCCCTCTCGTCGGCCCCGTGCTCGCAGCACAGTTTGGTTACCTGCCCGGCATGCTCTGGATCTTGATCGGTGCGACGCTCGGCGGTGGTGTGCATGATGCCATCGTCATGTTTGCCTCCATCCGCCGTGGTGGCAAATCAGTGGGGCAGATGCTCAAAGAAGAGGTCAATCCCGTGGTCGGATTCGTGGCCATGGTTTCCGTCCTTGCCATCATGACCATCCTGCTCGCCGTGCTCGGCCTCGTGGTGGTGAAAGCGCTGGCCGAAAGCCCCTGGGGCCTGTTCACCATCGTCATGACCATCCCGCTGGCCTTCATCATGGGCTTTGGTCACACGATCTTCGGTGTCAGCGTGCGCAACATCACCATCTTTGGCATTGTCGGCCTGCTCGTCAGCGTCTGGGCAGGCAGCCAACTCAAAGCCTGGGGCATCGAGCACTTGTTTGACTACAAGGGCGAGACCATCGCCTGGTCCATCATGATCTACGGCTTCGCCGCCTCCGTGCTGCCGGTGTGGATGCTCCTCGCGCCGCGTGACTATTTGAGCACCTTCATGAAGATCGGGACCGTCGCCGTGCTGGCCATCGTGGTCATCTGGGTCGCGCCCGATTTGCAGATGCCCAAGCTCACGAAATTCGTGGACGGCACCGGCCTCGTCTTCCTCGGCAGTGTGTTTCCGTTTGTCTTCATCACCATCGCCTGCGGTGCCATCTCCGGCTTCCATGCGCTCATCTCCTCCGGCACCACGCCCAAGCTGCTCGATAATGAAGCCGACATCCGCAGCGTGGCTTACGGCGCGATGATCACCGAGATGCTCGTCGCCCTCATGGCCCTCGTCGCAGCATGTGCGCTGCAACCCGGCGAATACTTCGCCATCAATGCCGGCATCAACAAGACCATGGCCCCCACCGAAGTCGTGGGAGTCATCTCCAATGCGGGATTCCCCGTCACCGTCGCTGGCATGGAAAAACTGGCCGCCGACATTGGCGAAAAGACCATGTTTGGCCGCGTCGGCGGTGCCCCCACCTTTGCCGTCGGCATGGCGCAGATGTTCGCCCGCGCCTTTGGCCCTGCCTGGATGTCCTTCTGGTACCACTTCGCCATCATGTTTGAGGCCCTCTTCATTCTCACAACCATCGACGCCGGTACACGAGTGGGACGCTTCATCCTGCAGGACTTCCTTGGCGGCATCTGGAAGCCGCTCGGCAACACCCGCAGCCTCCCAGCCAACGTCTTCGCCAGCGCCTTGCTCGTTGCTGCGTGGGGTTACTTCCTCTACCAGGGCGTGGTCGATCCCCTCGGCGGCATCAACACCCTCTGGCCGCTGTTTGGTATCGCGAATCAGCTTCTCGCCGTCATCGCCTTCTGCCTCGGCACCACCATCCTCATCAAGATGGGCAAGGCCCGTTATCTCCTCGTCACGGTGATCCCCCTGCTCTTCCTCATGAGTGCCACCTTCACCGCCGGATACATCAAGCTCTTCGACCAAGACCCGCGCATGGGTTTCATCTCCGGTGCCAAAATGTATGGCGACAAACTCGCCAAAGGCGGCACGCCCGTGGAAATGAAAACCTGGACCGCGCAGCAGTTCAACTTCAACGTAGACACCGCCGTCACCGCCTTCTTCCTCCTCGCCGTCGCCATCATCTTCTTCGGCTGCCTCGTCGAATGGATCAAGCTCCTCAGCGGCTCGAAGAAAGTCGTGCTCAACGAGTCGCCGTACGTGGCGATGCCGGAAGGCGCGTGATGTCATGAAACTCGCCAGCCTGCTTCTCGCAGTTCTCGTTCTGCCGGTACATCTCCTGGCCACAAATCTTCTGGAGATGCGCTATGCTCTGCCCATGGAACAGCCTGGAGCGATCAAGGCCGCATGGGGTACGGAACCACTTTGGCTGGCACCAGATATCGTCATCAATCAGGATCATGTTCAAGAGGCCAAAGCTGCTGCAGATGAGAACAATCCAGGCTTGTGGCTGGTCGTTGTGAAACTCACCGCTGAAGGAACCAAGCGTTTCGATGATGAAGCCTCGAAGCATCAGGGGGACCAACTGGCAATTTTGGTGAAGGGAAAGGTCGTTTCCGCACCTGTCATGAGAGCATCGAAGTTCGGAGGGGTTCTGAACATCTCAGGCGTTTTAACGACGCAGAAAGAAGCACAAGAATTGGCGACAGCCCTCAGTTCGGGCCTGAAGAAGTAGGCGCGATCTGAGGGGTCTTACTTGGGTTTGTGAGTGACACCGAACCCTGCTGAATTGTAAAAAAGATAGTACCACACCCCGTGCCGAAGATCAGAGTCAGCGAGGCCTCGCCACATGCGAAAAATGCCATTACCCAGTTCGAAATAAGCCATTTTTCCATCGAGTGATGCAGCAAAATCACCGGCGCGAAATTGCGGAACTATAACGACATCATAATCAATTGTGCCTGATTCCACTTCAGGATGTGTAAGGAATAGGAAGCCTTTTGTAATCCGGATGAGCACTCTGCGAATCTCTTCACACCGAAACGGTATGGCAATGCTCGGAATCACTCCGAAAGGCGTAGAAATGGAACTCGGAATAGATTTGGCAACACATTCATCGAGGAGGACACCGATACGACGATCCTTGAAGGTGGAGGGAATCACACGCTCATTCCAAATGCGCTCACCATCTGGGGAGCGGTTTATCATTGCGCTGACAGCCACCCGGAAATACTCGTCGTCTTGCGACAACCCGTTGTTGCAGGTATAACAACAAGGCACGGTCCGTAGGTTGGACGGCCTTGGCGGCGGAAACAAGTTTTTGGGAGGAACGTGGTCTCGCGTGAGATTTTCAGTCGATCCGCATAGGTAGCATCGCTTGCCGCTTGGGTCGGATTGCATATTTATACTTCGTTCACTGCGAAGCGTTGGGCAATGAGCAAAAATCGTGATGCGAATGGATCAAGCTCCTCAGCTGTTCTGAGAAAGTCGGCCTAACCGAAGAGTCTGATCTGGCGCTGCCGAAAGGGCCACGAGAACCCGAGCCCCAACATTTCCTAATCGGCTTTTAACTTTTAGATCTTCGGCAATCAATTTTTTGCAGCAGAATTGCTTCGGGTTCTCCCGCCATAGAAACCTTACGCTCATACAGCTCGCCATAAACGGAATCGTCTTTGTAAATCACGCACAATCCGTATTGGTAAGCGTATTCTTCGGACGTGATGAAGCTTGCGACCTTCTTGCGATCTTCTTCGATTTCACCGCGTGCGGCTGATCCTTTCTTGCATTCAACCACCAACAAATTGAACTTTTCGTCAGCTGATTTCCGATTGTGAACGATGATGTCAGGCCGAACTAAGATTCCATTGAGTTCTTTCGGACCAGCCCCCTTACGGTTGAACTCAATATCCACATGAAGAGCGCCGTGTTTCGATTTTGAGAAGCACGGTTGAATGGAAAACTTTTCTGCGAGTTTATGATTGATGCAAACTTCGTGCAGCTTCCGAACTTCGGAGCAATCCGACTCTAACGGCAGACCAAAAAGAGAGCTATCTTCATCAAAGAATTGTTCAAAGGCCTTTTGAATAGCTTGGAGAACTTCGGAAGATAAATCAGCCATTTTGCGGGGGTGCTGTTGAAATTCACTTCATCATCACCTGAAGATCGCGTGAGCCGTGCAGCACCCGCCAGATTTGCAGGCGCTCATTTCCCGTCCGGTAAAAAATGAGATAATTACGGAAGCCTTGCACTCGCCAAGAACGCAGCCCCGCATGATCAAACTCAGGCCGTGCACGACCAATCATGGGATTCTCCGCCAGGAACTCGAAGGAATCGTAAGCAGAGTCCAAAAAGCGGCGGGCGACTTCCTCATCATCCAGACGGATGTAACGATAGATGGCCTGCAAATCGCAGAACACATACTCGCTCTCATCGTATCTCACGGGCATCAGGCTGCGGCGATGATGCGTTGGATATTGGATCGATCACCCGGGATGAAACGCCCTGCAGCGGCTTCATCAAGTCGCAATTGAACATGGGGCGGCGTCTCAGACTCTTCACTCATCCAGCGCAAAAATGCCTGCCTCGCGACTTCGTCGGCGTCTTTGTAGCCCTGAGCCACCTGGCGCTGAATGAAGGCCTCAATGGGGCCAGTGAGCATGAGTTCCATGCTGCAATTGTTTAGGACCTCGTGCTCGATGTCAAGCATCACCGGAGCATCAACCCGCGTGTTTTTTTGATCGTCAGGCGCTTCAGCCTTCGTATGAAGCGCCACATGATTTCCAAAACCGCCCTCCTATCCGCCGCAGCTCTTGCGCTGGCCGTCACTTCATCAGCCGCCCCAACCGCCCCCACGCCCCCAAGCTGGCCTGAATTCCGCGGAGCCGCCGCTCAGGGCCACTCAGACGCCAAGAACCTCCCGCTGACCTGGAGCCCCACCTCGCACATCGCGTGGATCGCACCTGTCGCAGGCATTGGCTGGTCCTCCCCCGTGGTGGCAGGCACTCGCATCTTCCTCACCTCCGCCGTCTCGCTCAGCGGCAAAGAAGAAGCCACGGCAGACCGCTCTCTGCGTGTGATCTCCCTCGATGCCACCAACGGCAAGCCCGTATGGGACGTGGAGCTGTTTCAGGTGAAGTCGCCGCGTGCGCACCGCAAAAACAGCCACGCCAGCCCGACGCCGATCTTTGAAGACGGCAAGCTCTACATCCACTTCGGCCACCTCGGCACCGCCTGCCTGGACGCCGCCACCGGCAAGACGCTCTGGAGCACGCAGGAGTTCGCGTACTCCCCCGTGCATGGCAATGGCAGCAGCCCCGTGCTGTTTGAAGACCTGCTCATCTTCAATGCCGATGCCGAAAAGGAGCCCAAGGTCATCGCGCTGGACAAAGCCACCGGCAAAATGCGCTGGAGCTTCGCTCGGCAGTCTGAGGCCAAGAAGAAATTCTCCTTCTGCACCCCGCTGATCATCGACGTGGCCGGCCAGAAGCAGCTCATCACCCCCGGCAGCGGCGTGGTGAACGCTCTCAATCCCAAGGACGGCACCGAAATCTGGCGCTTCAATTACGACCAGGGCTACTCCGTCGTCCCGCGCCCCGTCTATGCCCACGGCATGATCTACCTCTCCAGCGGTTACGATAAACCCGTGCTCTACGCCATCAAAGTGGACGCCGAATCCAAAGGCGATGTCACCGCCAGCCACCTCGGTTGGACCATCGACAAAGCCGCTCCGCACAATCCCAGCATGGCCGTCATCGGCGATGAACTCTACTTCGTCGCCGACAACGGCATCCTCACATGTGCCGACGCCAAGACCGGCGCCATCCACTATTCCGAACGCTGCACCGGCCCCATCTCCGCCTCCCTCCTGGCTGCCGATGGCAAGCTCTACCTTCAGGATGAAAAAGGCCTCGGCATCGTCGTAAAGCCCGGCAAGACCTTCAGCATCCTCGCCACAAACGACCTCGGCGAACGCAGCCTCGCCTCGTATGCGGTGATCGGCTCGGATCTCTTGATCCGCACTGAGGGGCATCTGTATCGGATCAAGAAGTAAGAGTGGGCAGGCATGGCTTGGCAATCCGCTGCTCATGCTGCACTCTGCAGACATGGACCGCTGGAAACTTTACGCCTTCGCCGCCGCTGTCTTTGCAGGGCTCACCTCCGTCATCGCCAAAAGCGGCCTCAAGACCTTGGGGGCGGATGTCGGCCTCGCCGTACGCACGGCGTTTGTGTTCAGCTTCATCATGCTCAACACCTTTTTGTGGACCGGCACTGGAAAAACCGCCGCAGCCCTGAGCACGGCAGGTTGGCGGTCCATCGGCCTTCTCGCGCTCTCCGGTCTCACGACCACGCTCTCATGGGTGTGCTACTACCGTGCCATGCACGAGGGCACCGTGTCCTATGTGTCTCTGGTGGATAAAGGCAGCATCCTCGTCACTCTCGTCTTGTCCGTGCTGCTGCTCGGCGAACCTTTCACCTGGCGCATGGTCGTTGGAGCCATGCTGATCATTGGCGGGCTGCTCGTGCTGGCGGGCGGGAAATAGCCACGTGAAAACTCCACGCGGCTGCAAAAAGGCCCGCACCTTATACTGGTGAGCCGCATGCCCACTGACATCTTCCTGCCGCCATGCTCGAAGAACTGATCGGCTCTGTTATCGTCATCGCAGTCCGCGTGGTGGACGGCATTCTGGGGCTATTTGGAGTGCTGCGTGCGGGTTCGCGAACGCTGATGGAAAATTCACGCGTTGGAGAATCACCCATGGAAGCCGAGTCGCGCCGATGGTGGGACCGGCTCGACAACCGCTGGTTCTGGCTCAGCCTGCTCCTTCTGGGCATCGCAGCGGCATTCGGAGTGCACTGGGAGTTGTAGACACCGCCAAGTTTTCAATCACGGCCAAGTGCCGCCATGCCTTGGCCGGGAACCAAAAAACGGCAAACTTTGGAGCACCAAGCTCGGTCAAATCCAAATTATCACCCAAAAATGGTCATTTTTAGACCCATAAGCCACAATCCAAGGCTAATTCACCCCTAAAAAGCCCATTTTTCAATTGTATTTTTCCAATTCGACCGCATTCTCACCCTCCAAATCGCAATTTTCACCCCAACCATCATGAGCCAGCAAAAAATGGACGGCGCGCAGGCGCTCATCAAAACCCTCGCAGATCTCGGCATCGAGTATGTCTTCGGCTACTCCGGTGGCGCAGCCATCCCGATCTTTGACGCGCTGCAGACCGTGAAGACGGACATGAAGTTCGTTCTCGTCCGCCACGAGCAGGGTGCCGTTCACATGGCTGACGGTTACGCCCGCGCCACTGGCAAGCCAGCCGTCGTTCTCGTCACCTCCGGCCCTGGCGCTGGCAACACCATCACCGGCCTCATGACCGCTCAGATGGACAGCGTTCCGATGATCGTCCTTTGCGGTCAGACGGTGAGCTGGATGCTGGGCAAGGACGCCTTCCAGGAAGCCGACATCTTCAACATCACGGCCCCAGTCGTGAAGCACAACTACCTGATCAAGAGCTCCAACTCCCTGCCCCGCATCGCCAAGGAGGCCTACCACATCGCCACCACGGGCCGTCCAGGTCCGGTTCTGATCGACATCCCCAAGGACTTCAGCCAAGGCCCCTTCACCGGCACGTTTGACGAGCCGATGGATCTCCCCGGCTACCATCCCGAAGAAAACTTCAAGATTGATCAGGCAGGTATCAAAGAGGCCGCCCGTCTGCTCGCAGGTGCCAAGCGCCCCGTGATCCTCGCCGGTCAGGGTGCCATGATCGCCCGTGCCGACAAAGAACTGCTGATGCTGGCCGAGACCCTCAACTGCCCGGTCACCACGACCCTGCTCGGCAAAGGCGTCTTCCCAGAAACGCACCCGCTTTCCCTCGGCATGCTGGGCATGCACGGCACCGCCTATGCGAACAAGGCCATCGTCGAAGCCGACCTCATCTTCAATGTCGGCTCCCGCTTCGATGACCGCATCATCGGCAAGCCCACCATGTTTGGCCGCAATGCCAAGCTCATCCACATCGACATCGATGCGGCCGAATTCCACAAGATGATCAAGGTGGACGTCACCATCAAGGGCGATGCCAAGGCCGCGCTGAGCGATCTCCTTCCCCTGGTCGAAAAACTCCCCACCGAAGAATGGCTGGCCACGCTGGACGGCTACAAGAAGAAGTTCCCCCTCTCTTATAAGAAGCAGGGCGGCCTCCGCATGCAGCAGGTCATTGATGAACTCTACACCCTCACCAAGGGCAAGGCCATCATCTCCACGGACGTCGGTCAGCACCAGATGTGGGCCGCGCAGTTCTACAAGAACGACGAAAGCTACCACTGGCTCAGCTCCGGCGGCGCCGGCACCATGGGCTTCGGTTTCCCTGCAGCCATCGGTGCGCAGCTCGCCTGCCCGGACAAGCTGGTCGTTTCCATCTCCGGCGACGGCGGCTTCCAGATGACCCTGTTTGAACTGGCCACCGCCGCCATCCACAAGCTGCCCATCAAGATCCTCATCCTGAACAACAGCTACCTTGGCATGGTCCGTCAGTGGCAGGAGCTCTTCTTTGAGAACCGCGAGAGCGGCGTTGATCTCATCGGCAATCCTGACTTCGTGAAGCTCGGCGAAGCCTACGGCATCAAAGGCTGGCACATCCGCCGCCCCGCTGATGTGGAGCGCGTCCTGCAGCAGGCCCTCGACTACAATGACGGCCCCTGCATCATCGAAGCCGAGTGCATCAAAACGGAGAACGTCTTCCCGATGATCCCCGCCGGTGCCGCTCTCGAAGACATGATCACCGAAGCGCCAAAGCAACGGATGGAAAAACCCACCGGTTCGACCTAATCACGTAAGCGCACTCGTCAGAGTGCGGCGATGGCTCGATGAAATCCAACCGCATCATCCAAGGCGACGCCCTCACGGAACTCAAAAAGCTCCCTGCGTCCGTCGCCCAAGCCATCATCGCCGATCCGCCTTACTTCAACGTTCTCGAAAATGAAGCCTGGGACACGCAATGGAAAACTGCCGCCGACTACCTCGCCTGGTGCGATGAGTGGGTGGCGGAATCCATGCGCGTCCTGCGCGATGACGGCCTCGCCTTCATCTTCGGCCAGCTAGGAAAACGCGAGCACACCTTCCTCCACCTCATGTCACGGCTCAGTCAGCAGCACCAGTTTCACGATCTCATCATCTGGGATCGTGCGGTGGGCTATGACGAGCGCCGCGACAGCTTCACCCCGCAGTACGAAATGATCCTCGTCCTGCGCAAAAGCGACGACGTGAAGTTCAACAAGGACGCCGTGCGCATCCCGTATGATGCCGCCACCATCGACCTCTACCTCCGCGACAAGCGCTACAAGGACAAAGACGCACGCCGCGCCCACCTCGAGAGCGGCAAGTTTGCCACGAACATTCTTCGCGTGCCCAGCCTGAAAGGCATCTCCAAAGAAAAGTGCGGCCACCCCTCGCAGAAGCCGCTCAATCTCATCGACAAACTCATCGCCTGCTCCACGGACGCCGGCGACCTCGTCATCGATCCCTTCCTCGGCTCCGGCACCACCGCAGTGGCGGCCAAGAAGCTCAAACGCAAATGGCTCGGCATCGAGAAAGACGCCAGCTACTTCAAGATTGCCAAGCGCCGCCTTTCCGCCAAAGCACCAATCACCAAACGTAAATCATCCATCCCATGAGCGAACGCATCCCCGCCACCACCGACAAAAAGCCAGCGCTGCAGGCTGACATCATCAACATCCACACGCTCAGCGTCATGGTGAACAACCAGCCCGGCGTCCTCGGTCGCATCTGCGCCGTGTTCAGCCGCCGCGGGTTCAACATCGAGTCCCTCGTCGTCTCCCAGACGCGTGATCCGCGCTTCAGCCGCATGACCATCGGCATCAGCGGCCACCCGGAAGGCCTGAACCAGATCATCTTGCAGGTGAGCAAGCTCATCGACGTCATCCACTGCATTGAGCACACCGACCGCGACGCCGTTTCCAAGGAAATGGTTCTCATCAAGGTCGCCGCCACTGCCGCAGAGCGCACCGAGATCCTCCAGATCATCGAGCACTACAACGGCAAGACCGTCGACCTTCAGGAAGACAGCCTCATCGCCCTGATCAGCGGCAACAGCGACAAGCTCGACGCCGCCGTCCGCCTGCTGACCAAGTTCGAGATCGTCGAAACCGTCCGCACCGGCAAAGTCGTCATGGCCCGTGGCCTGACTGAGACCTGACCGCTGCGCGGCAATGACAAATGACGAATGTCGAAAGAAGCCAGAACGCCCTCACCGGAGTTCTGGCTTCACCATTTCCACATGCCAAATTCAACAAGGCATGCGTATCATTTGCCAGCTCTCGTAATTTCACCCATTTGAGCTTCGTCATTCATTCGTCATTCTGATTTCGTCATTTTCCCATGCGCATCCTGCACCTCACCCCCGGCACCGGCAATTTCCACTGCGGAAGCTGCCTGCGTGACCATGCGCTGATCAAGGCCCTGCGCGTGCGCGGCCATGATGCGCTCATGGCGCCGCTGTATCTGCCGCTGGTCACAGACCGTGAGTTTGGCACGCAGGAGTTGCCGGTGCAGATCGGCGGCATCTCGTTGTTTTTGCAGCAGAAGTTCACCTGGTTTCACAAGCTGCCACGCTTCTTCCACAACTGGATCAACAAGCCCGATTTCCTCCGCAGAGCCTCCAAGCGCATGGGCATGACCAGCGCAAAGGTCCTCGGAGAAATGACCCTGGGCGCACTGCTCGGCACCGATGGCCGCCAGTGGGGCGAGTGGCAGAAGCTCATCGCCTGGATTCGCACCCAGGGGAAGTTTGACGTCATCTCCTTTTCGAACAGCCTGCTCACCGGTCTGGCGCCCACACTTGAGAAGGAGCTGGGAGTTCCCATCGTCTGCTCCATGCAGGGTGAGGACAGCTTCCTCGACACGCTGCCGGAGCCCTACCGCACCCAGTGCTGGGAGGCCATGCAGCGCAATGCACGCAGCATCCGTTATTTCATCGCTCCCAGCCAATACTACGCTGACCACATGCGCGAGCGCCTCGATACGAGCGCCGCGCAGATGAAAGTGATGCCCAATGGCATCGACACCACCGCCTTCACCACCTCCTCTCCCGACCCGAACTGGCCCACGATCGGTTACTTTGCCCGCATGATCCACGGCAAAGGCCTCACCACCCTGGTGGATGCCTTCATCGACCTCGCCAAACGCGGCACCGTCCCGCGTGTGAAGCTGCGCATCGGCGGAGCCAAAACCCCTGTCGATGAAAAGTACGTGGCCGGACTCCAGAGCAAGCTCAAGGCGGCCGGACTGACCAACCGCGTGGAGTGGCACCCAAACGTCAGCTTCAAAGACAAGGTACATTTCTTCCACGACCTCACCGTCTTCAGCGTACCCGCCACCTACGGCGAAGCCTTCGGACTGTACGTCATCGAGGCTGTCTCCAGCGGCGTCCCCGTGGTGCAGCCTGACCATGGCGCCTTCCCGGAACTCATCGCGGCCACCGAAGGCGGCGTGCTCTGCAAGCCCGACGACGCCAAGGCGCTGGCAGACACCCTCGAAGCCCTTCTCAACGACGACGAACAGCGCGAAAAGCTCTCCAAAAACGGAATTTCCCGCGTCCGCCAGGAATTCAGCGCCACCCGCATGGCCGAGCGTTTCGAGGCCGTGCTCCAGGAAGCCGTGGCCGCAACCCAAGCCGTGCATTGACCCTGCCCTTCTCCGCTCCAATGTTCGTCCGCCCATGACTTCCATCACCTTTGGCGAGGCCGTCCGGCGCTCGATTCAAAAAGACCCCCGCTACCACCCGGCCGCCTATGAACTGGTGCGCGATGCGCTGCACATGGCCGCCAAAAAATTCCGCGATGAGAACGCTGAAGACCAGCACGTCAGTGGTCAGGAACTGCTCGCCGGTTTCCGCGACTATGTTCTTCAGGAATACGGCCCCATGTCCACCATCATTCTCGACCAATGGGGCCTCCAGCGCGGCGAAGATGTGGGCAACATCGTCTACAACCTGATCGACTGCGGCTACTTCGGCAAAAATGACGGAGACAGTCTCGAAGACTTCTCTGGCGGCTACGACTTCGAGCTCGCCTTCACCACCCCTTTCCTCCCTGCCTCGCTGCGTGAAGAGCGCGAGAAAAAATCCTCATGAAAAAAGTTCTCGCCCGTGCTGCGTCTGCCAAAGCAGGCGCTCTTTCCGTCCCCTCCCTGGATGCCAGCGTCACCACATTGCCCAATGGCCTGGAGGTCATCGTCCGGGAAGATCATGCCCACCCGCTCGTCAGCGTGCAGGTTTGGATCAAGGCCGGCAGCATGCATGAGGAGCAGCACACCGGCGCAGGCATCGCGCATTGCGTGGAGCACATGCTTTTCAAAGGCACGGAGAAGCGCAACCCGGCGCAGATTTCCCAGGGCATTCAGGCACTGGGCGGCTATGTCAACGCCTACACCTCCTTCAATCGCACAGTGTACTGGATCGACGGCCTTGCTGAGCACGCGGGCGGCTATCTTGATATCCTTGCGGACATGATCCGCTATTCGAAATTCGATGCCGATGAACTCACGCGCGAAAAAGAAGTCATC
>JAPLUN010000663.1 GCA_026397715.1 Verrucomicrobiota bacterium | reverse complement strand
CTGCTGATGCTGGTGGCGCAAGCGGTGTTTTCGTTTCTCCAATCCGCCGAGGTCGCCGGATTTTTTAACTGGCTGACACTGGGAGTGGCAGCTTCCTCCATGGTGGCGGCGGCTTTGTGGCAGATCACCGCGCAAAGAATCTGGATGCTGGCGGGCGCGATCCTGCTGCAAACGGCTGCGGCTTTGTTCTTTTTTCTAGTGCTGGGAATGGAGCATCACCTCATGGGTGGTCTGAAGTTCATTCCTGCCCGATGGTCAATGGGTGCTGCGGCGCTGCCGATGGCGGGGGCTTTGCTGGCGTGGCACCAGTACCGATCCTATACGCAACTGCTGCGGCTGGAGCGGAGCAAAAGCAAGGCATGCCAGGTGCCTGCCTGAAGAAGGTGGACCGGACCGCCTAAAGGCGGAACTACAATACATGGTCTGTGAACTATGGAGCGCTGTGCGGGTGTGGAGGTGAAGCGAGAAGCAGAGAGTATCGGTGCCGCGTTCGACATTCGTAACTCAGCAAGAGAACGGAGCGGGAGGATCGAGGACGAGTTCGAGTAGGAGGACGAGTAGGATTTCGCTCTGTCGAAACTTTGTCACTCGATCTCTTCGCCGGGATCATCGAGGGCGTGGGCTTTGAGGTCTTCGAGATCGACCCATTCGAGGGCGGATTCGTGGGTGGCGGAGAGGGAGACGGGCGGAGCGCATCCGGCATCGAGGGCTTCTTTCCAACGGGTGACGCAGAGGCACCAGCGATCGCCGGGTTTGAGGCCGGGGAAGTCCCACTGGGGAGCGGGGGTGGAGAGGTCGTTGCCGCTGAGGAAGGAGAAGTTCAGGAACTCTTCGGTGGCCTCAATGCAGACGGTGTGCAGGCCGACGTCTCCGGGGCCGGTGCGGCAGTAGCCGTCGCGGTAGAACCCGGTCATGGGTTTGCGGCAGCAGCAGGTGAGTGGTTTGAGGAGGACGTTGGTGCGCATGAAGAAGATTACTTTTTCCAGGAAGGGCCGGTGGGTTCGGAGGCAGGAGGAGGCGTGGAGGCAGGCTCGGCGGTGCCGGTGTGATTGTCTTTCATGGTCACGCCTTCCGCTGCGCATTTGATTTCAAAGGCTTCTCCTTTGTTGGTCTGGATCGTGTTGCCGCTGATCTCGGTTTCGAGCGGTGGAAGAGTGGCTTTTTTGTCGCCGCTCATGCCAATGAGAATGTTGTGTTTGCAGTTAATGAAGGTGTTGCCGGTGACTTTGGCGCGCTTGACCTGAAAGTAGCCGTTGGGGACGGAGTCGGGGATGCCGAGCATGAAGCACATGGCGCTGCGTTCGTCGTCGCCGGTGAGGTTTTCAAAGCGGTTGGCGGTGACGGTGTGGTCTTCGCCGATGATGCGGACGCCGCCGGCGCCTTTGGCTCCGTCGCCGATGAAGGTGTTGTTTTCGACGGTGCAGCCGTTGCCGTGGCGGAGAGTGAGTGTGCCGGAGACGCCTTTGAAGGTGTTGTGGCGGTAGAGATTGCCGCAGGATTTGTTGGAGATGCATTCGGCTTCGCCATCGCATTTCTCGAAGAGGTTGTGCTCGACGATGCAGGAGGCGGTTTGCATGGAGGTCTTGCTGTCGCCGAGTCGGATGGTTTCGCCGCCGTTCTTGCCGAGCTTCTGACGGGGGCCGAAGTGATTGTGATCGATCTGGTGCTTGCCCTGGTCTTTGGATTCGTTGGAGAGCCAGACGACCATGGTGGTGCCCTGGGTGGTTTTGCCGGCGATGTAGCAGTGGTCCACGCGATTGCGTGCGCCGTAGATGGAGACGAACTGGGAGGAGGCTGTGGAGGTGAGCTGGGTGTCGTTGGTGACGGCGCAGTTTGTGATGCGGGAGTCGGAGGCGAGCTGCTTGGAATCTTTGCGGAGCTCGATGACTTGCTCGGCAGTGGGGTTCTGAAACCAGAGGCCCTCGACGATGATGTGAGAGCCGCCGACGGAGAGGCGGGAGGTGCCGGTGAAGATGACTTTCCCGGGGGTTTGGGCTTTGATGGTGACAGGTTTCTCGGAGGTGCCTTCGGCGTGGAGTTTGAGCTGGGCATCGGCCCAGGTGCCGTCGTTGAGGATGAGGGTGTCGCCTGCTCTCACTGTTTGAGCAGCAGCGGCGAATGCGGCGGCATCTGCGATGGGGATGTCTTTGGCCAGAGCGGGAATGGCGAGGGCTAGGGCGAAGAGGGTGGGGCGCATGGGTGCATTAAGAGATGGAGCCCGCCCCATCGGCAAGCATGATTTCCAGATGCGTCACAAGTCTGGCATTTGCTTTCGCGGGGTGTCCAGTCATGCTGGTGGCCATGAAACCCAACCTTGTGTGGTTTGACATTCCGGCGGTCGATCTTGATCGGGCGATTCGTTTTTATTCGGCGGTGCTGGGGAGGGAGATGAAGGAGGAAAACTTTGGCGGGGTGCCGACGGCGATGCTGCCGACGGCGGACGGTGGGCAGCAGGGGTGCGTGGTGGTGGTGAAGGATTTCAAGCCTTCAGCGGATGGGATCATGATTTACCTGGATGTGAACGGGCGGCTGAAGGAGGCGGTGGCTGCGGTGAGGGCGAATGGGGGGACGGTGCAGCAGGATGTGCACTCGATTGGCGAGTATGGGTTCCGGGCGGAGGTGCTGGATTCCGAGGGGAACTGCATTGCGCTGCATGCGGAGACGGAGGGGTGAGTGTCTGTCGGGCGTTGGCGCTTCAAAAGATTGACAATCATGTGTCCGAAAGGTCATTGTCACCGGGCAAAGCCGTTGTCGCACTCGACAGAAATGCTTTCCCAACAACTAGCCAGGTCCACTGCGATGATTCGTGCCTCTTTTCTTTTGTTAGCCTTTGTATGCATCGCCCGCAGTGAGCCCCCGCTGATCCTTGCTGATTTGCCCAGCAAATACTTCTGCTTTACCTTTACGTTAGAAGTCAATTCCAAGGATATTTCCAAGTGCGCAGGGGACCATGCAATCTATGCAGTAGATGGCGCTCATTGGCGAATGGAGGCCGTTAACGATAGTGAGAAGGGTTTTGTCGCTACCTATGACGGAGTTCAACTCCGCAGCACCAAACGCAAGCTGAACGGAGCAACGCAGGACAATGTGACTGATATAGCGCCAACATCATGGTTTCCGAAGCTATTCAAGCTGCTCAGAGATTCTCCCTTTGTTGCAAACGGAAAGAGCAGCATCGAGGGAATGAAGTGCGAACGGTACTCTTTGCGCTCGGAGTCTGCCCCAATAGAATTATATGTGCACACGGAGTCGCGTTTTCCGATTCAGATCATCACTCGCATTTCGGATTCGGCCGTTTCCATTCAAAGATTCATCTGGCTTCAGCGAGATGATGCTTGGGAATCCATACTACCCACTGATATGACTTACCACCTGTCTGATGCTTTTGCCGACAAGCTAAACCAGAAGCTAAAGCTGCCTAATCAGGCGGTGCGGCCGACCGATCCGTAAGTCACGCTTCCGGATCGACGGGCAGGATTGCCCGTGCTACTTCTGAATAGCGCTCACAGAGACACGCCGCGCTTCCAGGGGAGGAAGTCGTCCTGGCCGAGGGAGACGGCTTTGGGGGTGTACTCGCCGCTGGCGGTGGCGATGACGAGTTCGAGCATGTCTTCGCCCATTTGTTCGACGGTCTTGGAGCCGGTGATGATGGGGCCGGTGTCGAAGTCGATGAGGTCGGGCATGCGACGGGCGAGATCGGTGTTGGTGGAGATTTTGAGGGTGGGGCAGACGGGATTGCCGGTGGGGGTGCCGAGGCCGGTGGTAAAGAGCATCATGTTGCAGCCGCCGCCGGCGAGGGCGGTGGTGCTTTCGACGTCGTTGCCGGGGGTGCAGTAGAGGGTGAGGCCGCCGTGCTGGCGGATGGGCTCGGCGTAGTCGAGGACATCGACGATGGGACTGGTCCCGCCTTTCTTGGCTGCGCCGGCGGATTTGATGCCGTCGGTGACGAGGCCGTCGCGGATGTTGCCGGGGCTGGGGTTGGCATCGAAGCCGGAGCCGCAGGCTTGGGCGGAGGCTTCGTAGGCGCGCATGAGGCCGACGAATTTATCGGCGAGGGCGGCGGTGACGCAGCGATCGCTGAGGCTTTGCTCCACGCCGCAGAGTTCGGGGAATTCGCTGAGGACGGGTGCGCCGCCGAGGGCGGCGAGGAGATCGGCGGTGTGGCCGATGGCGGGATTGGCGGAGATGCCGGAGAAGCCATCGCTGCCGCCACATTCGACGGCCATGATGAGATTGCTGAGGGAGCAGGGCTCGCGGGTCTGCTCATTGGCGGTGGCGAGGTGGAGGAAGGTGTCGCGGATGGCGTTGGCCATCATGTCGCGCTCGGATTTGCTCTTCTGCTGCTCGTAGATGAGGAGGGGATTTTCGAGCTTGGGGTAGAGGGCGGCCATCTCGCTTTCCAAGAGGCTGACCTGGGCGTGCTGGCAGCCGAGGCTGAGGATGGTGGCACCGGCGACGTTGGAGCTGTGGATGTAACCGGCGAGGAGGCGGCACAATGCTTGGGCATCCTGGCGGGTGCCGCCGCAGCCGAGGCCGTGCTCGAGGAACTTGACGCCGTCGATGTTTTTGAAGACGCGGGCGGCGGTGGCGGAGGTTTCGGCTTCGAGGGTGGCGGCTTCGATTTGATCGCGTGAGGCACCGGAGCGGTGGAGATCGACGAGGTGCTGGGCGAAGCGCTCGTAGGGGGAGGTTTTGCCGTAGCCGAGGCTGCGGGTGAGGGCCTCGCGCATGAAGGCGAGGTTGCGGTTTTCACAGAAGACGAGGGGGATGACGAGCCAGTAGTTGGCGGTGCCGGCAGGGCCGACGGAGCGCTTGAAGCCATTGAAGGTGCGGGTTTTCCATTTGGAGACGTCCGGGGGCGTCCAGGTGTAGTCGCGCTGCTTGCCGCTGAAGGCGGAGGTGGCGTGGACGACGTTGTGGGTGTGGATGAGGGCGCCGGTGGCGATGGGCTGGGTGGCTTTGCCGACGGTGACGCCGTACATGGTGATGATGTCGCCGACGGCGAAGTCATGGGCGGCGAATTTCTGCTTGGCGGGGATCTTTTCGCGGAGGGTCCAGGAGCGACCGTTCAGGGAGAGTGCGGTGCCGGCGGAGAGATCGGAAAGGGCGACGATGGCGTCGTCGGCAGGGTGGACTTGGAGGATGGAGGCCATGGTTGCGGAGGAATAAAGCGTTGGCGGACGAAGGGAAGGCAGAATTTTGAACTTTGCTCTTTCTGCCAGACCGGGTTAGATCGGGAATATGCTCGAAATCAACAATCTCTCCCACGTTGTCCCCGGAAAAGGCAAGGAGCCGCTGCGCGTGCTGGAACAGGTCAGTTTCATGGCTCCGGGCGGGCATGTGCTGGCGCTGATCGGGCCCTCGGGCAGTGGGAAGACGACGCTGCTGCGAATCCTAGCGGGACTGACGGAGCCGGAGGCGGGAACGATCACTTTCGGAAAGCGTGATCTCATCAAGCAGCCGCTGTATGCCAATCAGCTGGGCTGGGTGCCTGCGGGAGACGACAATTTGATCGAGCACCTGACGGTGCGCGAAAACCTGATCAGCGCGGCGATGCTGCGCGGAGCAGGGCGGAATCGGGATGAAGTGATCTCCCGCGTGTCGCATGTGCTGGTGACGGTGGGGCTGGAGAACATCGCCACGGAGCGCACCTCGGCGCTGGCGCTGCCGCAGCGGAGGAGGCTGAAACTCGGTCTGGCGCTAGTGGCGGACCCGGTGATCGTGCTGTGTGATGATTTCACGGTGGGGATGGATGTGCGCAGCGAGCGTGAGTTTGAGGCGCTGCTGAGACTGGTGGCCAGTGACCGGCCTGACCGCATCGTGATTCACGCCACGGACTCGCTGGCGAATCTGGGGGCGTATGACACGGTGGTGGTGATGCATGAGGGCTATGTGGCTTTCCACGGTCCTGCACGTGCTGTACCGCACTACTTCACGGTGCCGACCTATGATGAAGTTTATGCACGTCTGGCGAAGCGCCCTGCGCAGCGCTGGGGCGACTCCTGGATGAAGCACCGCGATGCGTATTATGCGGCGTTTAAGCTGGGGAGTGGCGTGGCGGAAAAGCTTTCTGCCGCTGAGGAAGATCCGGGTGATGAAGACCGCACGATCATCATGAAGCAGAAGGGCGATAAGGACGAAGAGGAGGTCAAAAAGCCTGATGAAGCCGAGGTAAGGCCGATCATTCCGCTGCCGGGCATTCTCAGCCAGGCGCAGCATTTGGTGAAACGCCGCTGGTCGCTGCTGCGTCGCAGCCCACGCGAGTGGATCGTGCATGCCTCGTTGCTGGTAGGCGGGCCTGCCGTTGCGGCCCTGCTGCTGCTGCCCAATTTAAAAGGTCTCAAGGAAATGCGCGCTGGCAGCACCTCCATTGAAGTGGTCTGGCCGGCGGCGCATGCGGTGTCGATGATTGTCCTGATTCAGATCCTGCTGGTGATGTTCATGGCGCTGCGCCTCGGCGCACGTGAGATCGCCGGACGACGTGCGATTTATGAACGCGAGCGCATCGGCGGTGTGGCGCCTTCCGCATGGCTGATCGGCTCCCTGCTCTTCATGCTGCCCATCATTCTGGTGCAAAGCATCTGGATGGAGATGTTTCTGGACATCGTTTCCGGCTCCGGCGTGCTGCCGGGCACGGGGATGGCCAAGCTGGTGCTGCCCGCCCTCTCGGGCGCAGCTTTTGCCGCTCTCTGCCTGGGGATCTCCGCCAACTCCGAGAGCAAGGAGCGTGCGCACAGCGTCTCGCTCACGCTGCTGTGCGCGAACGTCCTGCTCTGCGGTGCGCTGCTGGGCTTCCCGAAAATTTTGGGACATTTGGTGCATCCGTTCATCACGGCGCATTATGGGTGGTCCGGCATCTTCGACTCGCTGGAGAAGACGGCTTACTTTGAGCCCATCGACAAACTGGTGAAGACCTGGTTTGCGACACCGGATATTGCGATGAGCATGCTCGGGGTGCATTTCCTCGTGGGCGTGGTGCTGGCGTATGTGGGGTTGAAGCGGAGGGCTTAATGCTACGAGGTCAGGTGGCGACCGGACCGCCTAAAGGCGGGACTACAATACGTGCCTGGCTAGACGTGCATGCTCTGGGGGTGGCGACGTGCAAGATTCGAGGACGAGTTCGAGTAGGAGGACGAGGACGATCTCATTCGGCGATGCGCTTTGACGGCTTGACTGCGCAGCAAGCTTGACGACACGGCCATCCTGAACTCCGATTCTGCCCCCTTCCCTTTTCTTCATGCTCAATTTTGTTCGCTTCAAGCACGCCCGGTTTTCCGCCCGTTTCCCTGATACTTTTCGATACTCGCGCTCGCACTACTGGATGGCACCGGTGGAGGGGGAGACGAATTTGTGGCGCGTGGGCTTCACGAAGTTTGCGACGCGCATGCTGGGTGAACTGGTGGATTGTGAATGGAAGCCTGCTGAAGGTGGCCCTGTGGCTCCCGGTGACAACATTGGCTGGGTTGAGGGCTTCAAGGCGGCCTCCGATGTCTATTGCGTGATGAGGGGTGAGTTTGCGGGTGGGAATCCGGAGCTGAAGGTGGATGCGTGCATTGTGCGCAGTGATCCGTATGAGCAGGGGTGGCTGTACAGCGTGCGTGGCGAGCCTGAGGCGGAGAGCATGGATGTGAATGGGTATATTGAGCTGCTAAGCGGGACGATTCAGAGGATGGCGGAGGAGGGGCATGGGGAAGAGGGAGCGGGTGAGGAACTGTGAATGAACGGGGGCGGATGCTGAGGCAGCAGGACGGCCTGTGCCTAGGCTGAGTGTGTTGGAGGCTCTGTGTTTTTTGGCACCTTTAGTAGCTGCGCTGACTCGTCAGGCTCAGGTGATGCGGAGAGCTTAAGAGTTTATGGCGCGCTGGTGGACGGGCGGGCTGTCGCCACACCCATCCTACGGGGGAGGGCGGAAGGCCTTTGTTCCTTTGTTGTTGCTGCAATGCTGCGTTTCTGGGAGCCTTTGGCATGCAGGCGGAATCAGAATCGATTGAACAGCCACTGAAAACATCGCGCCGGGTTTGGTGGGGGTTGGCGCTGGTGATGGTGCTTTTGGGGCTGGGGTTCTTCATTGCCTCCGACTCGGCCTCTGCTGTCCTGACGGATGGAACGCAGGTGCGATACAAGGGGTTTGTCAGGGGAAAGGCGTTGCCGCATTCGGAATTTGAGGAGGCCTTGTACGGCTATTCCAGGGATCTATTCCGCCCACCCGAATTCCTTGATGAGCTGCACCGGGTCTTCCGTCTGGTAGGTGCCGACCCGCCCGAGTATTGTTATGCACCGCTACTGCTCAAGGTGCGCGCGATAGCTGCGGACGGCAGCGGTTTCGAGGGAAGGGCAAGCCTGCAGGATGATTTTGGAGCCTCGCAGGAATTGAGGTCGAGATGGTCCCCTTTGTTTTTTAACCACGATGCTCTGCCACGTCGCAGCCCATGGCTGGTGTTTCGATTCGAGGGACACTCTGGAGGTTCAGTGGGCGCTCTTAAATTCAGAAACCCCTACCACCAAGCGACCCGGACTTTTGTGGGCAAGCAGGCTCCAGTCAATGCATCGACATCCGCAGGCACTGTGCAACTGCGCAGGGCGGTGTGGAGGAACCTTGAGAACCTTGCATCAGAGTCGCCCGGCGGGCCCAGTGTGCTGCTGGAGTTTGATGTCTCTCAGTGTGCGGATTTACTGCCTTGTCATGTGATCGGAGTACGCATCACGGATTGCTGGGGGAACTCAGAACTTATCAGTGGTTCTTTGGCCAAGGATGGCAGGACAGTTCAGGTGCTTTGGGAGCCCAAGTCTCAAGACACAGCGACACTGCAGGATGGTCACTGGCGTGTGCGACTGGCCTTGTATCGAGGACTGGGTGCTCAGGTGCCGCTGAGCCGAGTGGCGGTCTTTGAATCCATTCGGATGGAGAATTCCCACTTTGCAGAGACCCGGCCCATCGGCTCCCAGCAGGTAATGCTGAAGCAATTTGGCAGTGAAAAGAGGCAGGTGGAGCGGGGCATGGGGCTGTGCTTCACCCAGGTGCAGCTTCCCGGCGCAGCGCTGGATGACTGGCCCGCACTCATCCGAGTGACCGGACATCTGGCAGGAGGCGGCTCGGAGGTGTTTGACCCACACAAGGTGCCACGGGAGTTTGGTGATTTTCATTGCCATCCCGTTCGTGTTTTGAGCAATGGGCATGGTCCACCGGTTCCAGCCACGATCCCCACCTTCGACATTCGCTACTGGGTGCCTGCCACATACGAGGCCGTTGATTTGCAATTCGTGATCGAGCGGCCCGAGGTGTTTCAGTTTGATGTGCAGGTGGCGGATTGGCCGACTCCATCCACGAAGTGAAGTTGCAGCTGAGGGGTATTGATCTCGTTTAGGAGCCGGTGGGGGTATGCGGGAGGTTGAGGGATCAGGATGATCCCTCTCCTGCCGGAGTGTGTGCGCATCGCGCCTGTGTTGCTGGCTCGGTCAGCGATGGGGGACTGATTGCCAGACCGCACTCGGAGAGTGCGGACCACTTCACGCCGGGTGACTTGGGCGGCTGGCTGTTTGCGTTGTGTTACTTCCCTAACAGGAAGGCGAGGAGGTCGGCCATTTGCTCTTTGGTGATGGCGGCTTCGAGGCCGACGGGCATGAGGGTGTGATCGAGAGATTTCATTTCCTTGATGGCGGTGCGGGCGATGGTTTCCTTGGCACCGCCCATCATGGCGAGGACGATTCCGTCGCCAGTTTCGCTTTGGATGAGGCCGGAGAGGGTGCGGCCGTCTTTGGTTTCAACGGTGTAGGCGCTCCAACGGGCTTCGAACATGCGATTGGGATCGAGGATGTCGGAGAGGAGGCCTTCCGGGGGCTTCACTTTGACGTCGGAGAGAGGAGGGCCGACATCGACACCGAGGCTGCCGTGCTTGTGGCAGGTAATGCAGATGGTGGCGAAGACCTGCTGGCCCTTTTTGGCGTCTCCCTTCATGGTGGTGGCGACCATGTAGTCCTGCACGACTTTCGCGCGGTCGCTGCTGGCTTCGCCGAAGAGTTTCTTGGCGAGATCGGTCATCTCGCCGGTGCCGCGCTGGTAGCGCCAGCGGGTTTCGACATCGACCCAGGCGGTGGGGAACTCGCCTTTCTCCATGCGCTTGAACAAATCGAGCGCGGTGGAGGCGTTGGCGGTAAGGAGGGGGACGAGGGCGAGTTTGATCGCGGGTCCGGCCTTGGGCAGGAGTTCATAGATGAGCGGCGCGGTGCTGGTTGCGGGGTATTTCTTCAGCAATGCGAGCGCGGCAGTCGTCAGTTCCTGGGGCTGGTTGGTGGTGAGAAGGGACTTCACCACAGGCTGCACGGCATCCCATTTGCGCTGGCCGAGAAGGGGCATGACGGCGAGGCGCTGGTCGAGCGGGGATTTGTTGTCGGCGATGATTTCGTCGATCTCGGACTGGAGCGTGGCGATTTCTTTGGCGGCGGCTTCGTGGCCTTTAGGCAGTTTCGCGAGGCCTTGCAGGAGAGCGGGCTTCCACCAGAGGAGTTTACCGGGTTCTTTTTGCAGGAGGGACAGCAGAGCGGTCACGTCTTCTGCGTCGGCATCGGCGATGGCACCCAAGGCAAAGGTGCGGATGGTGGTGCTGCGAGGTTCAGAAAAAGTTTTGAAGAAGTCAGCGCCGAGGGAACTGAGGATGCGGCCCATCTGTTTGCTGGCGGAGGAGGCGACCATTTTGGCCATCCAAGGATCTTCGGGATACTTCGCGATGAGAGCGCTGAGCTTTTTGGCATCGGTGATGTCCTGAGCTTTGAGGAAGGCGACGCGCTCGGCGTGCTCGGGCGGGACATCGCCCCAGCCGACTTCGGGAATGGCGTGGTATTTGCCGGGAGTTTTGGTGACGAGTTTTTTCGTACCCTTTGGCACCACGCGCCAGATGCGGCCCTCGTTTTCGCCCTGGCGCATGTCGTGGGTTTTGACGAACTCTTCGGGGAAGAAGCGGGCGTGGTCGATCCAGCGGCGGTAGATGTCGCAGATGTAGATGGCACCGTCTGGGCCGGTGGTGAAGTTGACGGGGCGGGACCATTCGTCGCTGCTGCGGAAAAATTCGGTGCGGTCGCCAACGCGGGTGGCTTTGAGGGAAGCGCCGTTGGGGGTGATCTTGTAGCGGGTGACGAGCTGGCCGGTGGGATCGGGGACGAAGACGTTGTTTTTCAGCTCGGGCATAAGCGGGCCGCGATAGACGCCGAGGCCGGAGCATGCGGTGTTGGTGCCAGCATGAGCGTCTGCTGTGGTGTGCGTGATCTGCAAGGGGAAGACGCGGGTTTCTGCGCCGAAGGGGGCGATGTCCTCGAAGTTTTGCGTGATGCCGGCGTGGGGATTGTGCAGCATGGCCTCGTAAGGCATGACGGTGAACATGAGGGGATTGCGGTTCGAGCAGTAGAAATGATGGCCGTAGTCATCGAAGGCGCCGCCGTACTGGCCTTTGCCGCCGGTGGGGGTGATCTTGTCGGTGCGGGGGTCCCATTTGAAATTGCTGCCGGGGATGTTCACGACATCGGTGGGGTTGTCAGCGGGATAGATTTCACGAGCATCGAGGCCGTTGTTGAAGTGAATGCAGCCATCGAGGCCCCAGCGTGGTGCGCTGACCTGAAGCTGGGCGTGCTTGGGATTGAAGCCTTTGATGAGGGATTTGATCTCGTCGGCCTTGCCGTCGCCATCGGTGTCTTTGAGGAAGAGAATCTGCGAGCGCGTGGTGGCAATGAGGCCGCCATTGTAGGGGAGGAGGCCCTGCACGTTGTCCATGTGGTCGGCAAAAGTGACGGCCTTGTCCATACGGCCGTCGCCATCTTCATCGGTGAGGAGCTGGATGCGTGAGAGCCAGGGATCGCCGGGGTTTGGCGGGCCGAGCGGGTAGTCGCGCATGTCGGCGACATACATGCGGCCCTTTGAATCCCAGGTGCATTCGACGGGGTCGAGCACGAGAGGCTCAGCGGCGACGAGCTGCACTTCATAGTCGCCGTCGAGCTGGATGCGTTTGAGGGATTCCTCGGGAGAGAGGGCTTTGGACTGGCCATCGCGCACAGCGCCGATGTCACTGCCGCCGCTGGCCTGGATGGCGCTCCATTTTTCTTTGAACTCGCCGAGGGGGTAGAGCTCATAACGGCGCACGAGCATTTCCGCGCCTTCGGTCTGAAGGAGGATTTTTCCTTCGGCGGGTTTGCAGTCGAAGGCTTCATTCACCATCGCGCCATTGACGAAGTATTG
>JAPLUN010000349.1 GCA_026397715.1 Verrucomicrobiota bacterium | reverse complement strand
CTGGAAGACCGGGTGGTCAAGGACTTCATGCGCACCGAGTGCCGCGACTACGATCTTCCCGCGGGCGCTGCCGAGGATTTGCCGCATCTCCGGATTCCCCGGGCGCCGCGCGCTTTCCTGGTCGAACGAAAGCCGCTCCGGCCGTCCCTCCGCGAGATTGAAATGAATCCCCGCTCCCGGAGTGCCCAGCTGCGGGTTTTCGTCGAGCTTCCAGTCGAAGCCACGATGGAGTTATGCAAGAGAATGGAGCAGAAGATGGTCAAAAGACTCCAGGATGCCAAGGAAGTTCACCCGGCCAAGGAACAGGCCTCGGATGGGCTTGGCGGATACACAGCTTCCTACACAGGATCAGTTGATGGCAGACAGGCCAATATGACCGTGATTCTCTTCAAGGACGGCAAGAATCGCTCTATTCTCGGGGTAGTCTTCATGGCTGATCACGCCACCATGCCAAAGGAACAGAACGAAAAACTTGAGGCTTTTATGAAGTCGCTGAAAAGCACCGCGAAGTAAGTGGATTTTGCTCCCCCCCGGCGCGCTGGCGGTTCATTCATCACTCCACTCCCCGGTTGCAGGCGCCGCCGGTCTCGCTGAGATAGCGTCCGCATGTTTTCCAACCGCAAGACATTCCTCCACCTCGGCGCTCTGGCGCTGCTGGGCGTGACCGGTCTCCGGGCACAGGCTCCGGCTGCACCCGCACCGGCGGCTCCTGCACCTGCCGCTGAAACGGTGCCGGACCTGCCGGCGCTGCAGGCGGCGGCGCGTGCCGTTGAAGAAAAGCTGCCCACACCAGCCGTGCTGCCGCAGACCTTTTTCGATCTCACTCCCTTGCAGCGGGATCGCTGGCGGAAGTTTCTCCCGCAGACCCTGCTGAAACTCACCCGGCGTGAGCGTGTGGAGATCGTGGTGCTGGGGGATGCAATCCTTGACGGTGCCAAGGCCGAGCCCGGCGTGGACCCGGTGCTGAAAAGCTTTGCCGGCGTGTTCGCTAAAAAACTCGCGGCGCAGTTTTACTACACTGGCGGCGTGCGTGTGATTCGCCCAGGCGCCAAATTGCGCGACAAGGAATCCAAGGTTATGGGACCCGAGATTTTGATCCAACCGGTGCAAACCTCCAGCATCATTTCAGCGGCCTCGGCTCTGTCCACGGTGGGTTTTCAAGGACAGCCGGATGTCGTCTTAGTGGCGCAGGGCTTGGAAGACGGGCTGGCTGGAGTGTCTACCGCAGATGTGGCGGTGGCCTTTCGCAGTCTCTTGGATACCGCACGCGGCAAGCGTCTCGAAGTCATCGTCGCCGGGCCCATCCCACAGGCGGCAGATCCGGAGGAGGCCAGTCTGGCACTCACGCGCGGCCCCTCCAGCGTGCTGCGTGAAGCCAGTGCCAGGGCGGATGTCATTTTCTCAGATCTGGGCGATTTGTCCCGCCTGCTGGAGACACCTCCCGGCGCAAAAGGGGCGGATCAAATCTTCCCCGCGCTGATGCAGGAGTATCAAAGCCTCCTGAATCTCCTCCCCACTCAAGGCGTGATGACGCCAACGACCGGCATGCACGCCGAGATGGGCCGCATCTTGTTTCAGGATGTGATGCAGGGCGCACCCAGTGTCCCATGGACGATCAGCGCCGCCAAGGCAACGCTGGCAGGGCAGGGCCAGCTGAAGCTGGAATTTGAACTGGCCAACACCCGGCGCGAACCCCTGACTGTGACGCTGCTGCCGCTGGTGCCCGCAGGGTTAAAACCCAAGGACGCGAATCCCGAAATCCAGCTGGCTGCTGGCGCAAAGCAGACGGTGCAGTTGACCTACGCCATCACTGACACCCGCTATCTGCCGCTGACCGATGGCGAAATGCGCCTGCCTGTGCTCGTGATCGCAGGCAAACAATCGCGCATCGAAGACATCGTGGTGCCGCTGCGTCCTTTCAGCATCACCTGGAACGCGCGCGCTGCCTTCAATCAAGAAGCGGAGTTTTCGCCAGAACTAGAAATCGAAAACAGCACCGGCTCCAGTCTCTCGGCCTCATGGGAGTCGAACTGGGGCGGGAAATCTCAGGAAGGCAAGATCGCTTTGGAAGCCGACGGTTCGGAGGTTCTCAAGCTGGCCCTGCCGCTTCCGACCGATGGGCGCCTGCCCTTGCGACGCGTGCTGCCGCTGAAGCTGGCGCTGAACTCCAATGGCGTGAGACAGATTTTTGACCGCGACATTGAGATCACCCGCAACATGGGCCTCAAAGAATCGGTGCCCCTCACTGTGGCAGATGGCCAGGAAAGCGCCGTGACTCTGCGCGCTGATGCAGACGGCATGAAGCTCTTCTTCACCCTCGATCTCACCGGTGTCAGTCTCGTGGACGACTCTTCAGGCAAGGCGTTTGAACTGCTGCTGAACCTCGACGCTCGCAGCTATGGCGAACGACAGACTCCCGGTGCCACGGCTGCACTGCGCATCACCGGCAAGGCGGCCGATGGCGATGCGACGGTCGATCCCATCGCACCTTGGGCCTTTGGCAGCGGCTATGCTGCGGTTTTTGAGCCGAAAGAGATCCAGGCGTCACTCAGCAGTTCCGCAGGCGGTGGCCGCAGGCTCACCATCACACTGCCGAAAAGCTATCTCTACCGCCACGAATGGGCCTTGGGGAATGGCAACAGCCAGCTGGGCCTGAACGTCCGCTTTACTGGTGGTGGCCGTGGCTATTTTCTCACCCGCAGCAGGCGGCAGGGGGATGATGCAGAAAGTCTGAGCGTCTTGGAATTGACCGACAAACCCACGCAGCGCTGGACGGTGCGCGTGGAGTAGAAGAAAACAAACATGGCTGAAGAACGAGCGAGTAAAAAATTGTGGGACCGTGCTGCGTGGAAAGACGCTGGCTTTTTCCTGACCTACCTGCGTCCGCATTACAACGTCTTCATCCCGGCGCTCATCGCGCTGGCGATCACGGGCGGCATGACGATCATTTTTATCAAGGAGCTCGCCGCCGTGGCAGGGCGGGGGATCGGTGGTGCCCATGGGCCGGAGTGGATGGCTGAACTGAATCACAGTGTGTGGTTTCTGGTGGCCATTGTGGCGGCCCAGGCGTTCATCGCGTTCTTTCGCATCCTGCTCTTTGCCAAAGCTTCCGAGCGTGCGCTGGCCGCCCTGCGCCTAGATACCTTCAGCCGCATCATCCGTCTGCCGATGGCGACGCTAAATCAGCGCCGTGTCGGCGAACTGGCTTCTCGCCTCGCCAATGATGTGGAAGCCATGCGCGAGACACTGGTGGTCACGATTCCGATGCTGATCCGCCACACAGTGATGTTGTTACTTTGTCTGGTGCTGATCCTCAATATGTCGGTCAAGCTGTCGCTGTTCATGGTGGGTACCATCCCCGTGGTCATCGTGATGATCGCCATTTTCGGCTCCCGCATTCGCAAGCTGACCAAGCGCGCGCAGGACAACCTCGCCTCCTCACAGGTCGTGGTAGATGAGAGCCTGCAAAGCATCGTCAGCGTGAAGGCCTTCCGCAATGAGGCCTATGAGCTGGCCCGCTATGACAAGAACCTCAGCGAATACCTCCGCACCGTGCTGCGTGCGGCCGTTCCTCGTGCCTCGTTCATCGCGTTCATCATCTTTGCCTTCAGCGTGGCCTTGATCCTCGTGACGTGGTTCGCCATGCGCATGCTGAATGACGGCGGCATCGGCAAGGAGGAACTGACCCAGTTCGCCGGCCTCAGCGGCATGATCGCAGCCTCCTTCGTGCAGTTCCCCGAATTGATCACCCAGCTCCAGCGCTCACTCGGCGCCACCGAGCGCGTGCGTGAAATCCTGCGCGATCAAACCGAGCCAGTTGACACCGACGGCGCTTCAATAAGACGCTTCAAAGGCGAGATCGACATGCACGATGTCAGCTTTGCCTATCCCACGCGTCCTGAAGCCATCGTTCTGCGTGATTTCAATCTGCAGGCCAAGGCCGGCCAGCGCATTGCACTTGTGGGCCCCAGCGGTTCCGGCAAATCCACCAGCGTCTCGCTGCTGTTCCGCTTCTACGATCCGACCAGCGGCGAAATCCGCATCGACGGCCAGCCGATTCGCGACATGTCACTCACCACGCTCCGCCGCAACCTCGCCCTCGTGCCGCAGGAGGTGCTTCTGTTTGGTGGCAGCATCAAAGAAAACATCGCCTACGGCAAACCCGAGGCCACTGAGGAGGAGATCATCAGTGCCGCGAAAAAAGCCAACGCACACGATTTCATCGTCAGCCTCACTGAAGGCTATCAGACCCTCGTGGGAGATCGCGGCACCCAGCTTTCCGGCGGCCAGCGCCAGCGCATCGCCATTGCCCGCGCCATTCTCGCAGATCCGGCCATCCTGATCCTCGATGAAGCCACCAGCAGCCTCGATGCCGAGAGCGAACGCCTCGTGCAGGACGCCCTCGACAAGCTGATGGAAAACCGCACCAGCATCATCATCGCCCATCGCCTCAGCACCGTGCGCCGTTGTGATCAGATCCTCGTCATGTCCAGCGGAGCCATTCTCGAACGCGGCACCCACGACGAACTCGTCGCCAAACCCGGCTCCCTCTACGGCTCCCTCGCCAAGCTCCAGTTGGAGTAGTACGACAGACACTCTTGTCTGTCGGCCAGCGCCTCCCAATCCTCCCAGACTCTCAATTCCCCCACGCTCCTATGAGCAGGGAGGATGTACCTTACTTGTATGTTGATGGCGTAGCCATCCCAGCCTGTAGCAAGGGGTTGAGCGCAGCGACACCCCTTGTTTACAGAGCCATCTCGCCTCATATCCATGCATCGCGTAGCGATGCCAGCACTCAGTTCCCCACCGCTTCCTCCTCAGCTCCGGAACACCATCGCCGGCTCCAGCTTGCTCACGCGCCAGATCCCCAGCAGCGCCGCCAGCGTACAAATCCCCAGCACCACACCCAGCACCGCAAACGGCACAAACTGCGGCATGTAAAACGGCGGCTGCTCGTTTTTCAGAGCTGCCATCGCGAAACCGGACGTGAAAAACAGCCCGATGCCGTAGCCAATGAGACCTACTGTAAACGCCTGCGTGATCAGCATCAGGCACAGCGTGCCATTGGAAGCACCCATCGCCTTCAGCGCACCCAGATGCCGCATGTTCTCCAGCACAAACGAGTAAAACGTCTGGCAGCTCACTGCCATCCCCACCAGCAGTCCAATGATGACCGTGGTGCCAAAAGAAATCGGAATGCCGGTGTTCTTCACATACCACCACACGGTCGAGACATTGAAGTTGTCCGTCATTCCGCCGCCTCGCTGCTCCCAGAATTCGCCAAAGCCCGCTTCACGGTTCACAAACGCCTTCAGTCCTGTTTCGCGTTGAATGTCCGCCACCGCTTGGTCCAGGCTTACACCCTCGCGCGGGGCGCAGATCACCGCCTGCAGCATCTTGCGCTGCGCCGGCACATACTGCAGCGCCCGCTCATAGGTCGTCCAGACATACGGGCCGCCAGTGAAGGACGTCGCTGCATCCGCGATGCCCACCACCCGCGCCTCCTGGTCATTGATCTCAAACACATCGCCCACCTTCACCTTTTCCCCACGATTGCGTGCCAGACGTGTCACTCCCAGATCATCAATGATCACCGAATGCGGCAGTCGCAGTTTCATCAAATGACCTTCCAGCATCTTCGCCGGTGCTCCAGCCAGCGTGTTGGCATCAATGCCGATGAGCTGGATCATCTTGAAGTTCCCGTTCTCCAATCTCACGCGCTGGATGCCTGAATAAATCGGCGCAGCCCACGCCACGCTGTTCACACTGCGTACGCGTGCCACATCGGTGTCCAGCAGGGGATTCGTCTCATTCACCTGCTCCACCTTTTGCTCCACCACCCAGATCGGCGCCGGAACGTTTTTCAGAGTCGACTTCGTCCAGTTCATCAGCCCGCAGAACACCGCTGTCTGCTGAGCCATCAAAAACGTCGCCACCGCGAGACCTGCTACCAGCATCAGGTACTTCGCCGTGTCACCAAACAGCATTTTCAGAGCAAGGCGGAGCATGGCAGATGTTACGTGTGGGATTCGCGCCGTGGCGCAGCCATCAGCGACCTCCGCCAAACAATCCGCCGAGTCCGCTGCTGATCACACTGGTCAGCACACTTTGAATCTGGCTGCCGCTGGGATTGTTGTCATGGATGTGGCCCTGCGGCGTCAGTTTGTCGATGATCTGCGGCAGGAACTGCGTCAGCAGCGGCTGCACCGTATGCACATGCATGCCCACTTTGCCAGCAAGCGCCTGCAGGTTTTCTTCTCCCACTGCGGCCTTCATCTGCTCGGCATTGATCGGCAGGTTCGTGCCCGTTCCCACCCATGAGGAAAAAATCTCACTCAGGCCCGCTTTCTCAAACTGGGCCATCATGCCATTCAAACCACCCGCCTCATTCAGAAGGCCGGAAAGCATCGCTGCGGGGTCCATTTTAGCAGAGCCGCCGAGCATGCTGCCCAGCGCGTTTTTAGCGAGTGAATCGAAAAGTCCCATAGTGGCCGCGAGTGTGGGGGAGGGGATGCTAAAGTCAAGGCCACTCCACCAAAGGCTCTCGACATCAAGGCGGACTTCCGCAGCAAAATCGTCCTCGATCAAAGCGCCCCGCCACACCCCCGGCACTCAAGTAACACCAGACATGTATTGTAGTCCCGGCTTCAGCCGGTCTGGTCGCCACCCATTGCCCCCCTCTCCCCGCAGCACTTGACCTCCCACC
>JAPLUN010000701.1 GCA_026397715.1 Verrucomicrobiota bacterium | reverse complement strand
AGCAGGAGCACCTGCGGAGCAGGCTCCGTGGTGAGCGCGGCAAAGGCGTCCTCGCAGGCGGTGAAGCGTTGGGAGCAGGCGATGCCTTCGAAGCGGTTCAAGGCTTTGACGAGACGCTCGCCGTAGGTCTTGTGATCTTCGATGATCCAGAGGTGGATGGTTTCAGGCATGGGGTGTGGGTGATTGATTTTGGGCCGGGTCTTCTCGCTTCAGATGATCCAGCACGGCCCGGCGCACGACTGACCGCACGTGCTTTGTTGTGAGCGATGACTTCGTCGGAGCACTGAACTCCGGCCGTTTGAGCAGGACGTGAATCATGGCCGCAGCCGGAGTCCAGCCTGCAGATTTGAGCGCATCTTTGAATCCAGCGACATGGGTGCCGTGCTGGGCCGTGGGCATGCCATTGCACCAGGAGCGCCAGTGGCAGGTTTTGGCGGTTCCGCAGGCTGCTGCATTGATGTGAACATCCTCCAGTTCCACGTTCAGTCTAAATGCTGACGGATCAGTGCTGGTGAAGGCGTCATCCTTTTCGGAAGAGTCAAACTCCGCGAGGTCAAGCAGCCCGCCCGGTGCGTGAAACGTCTCTTCTTGAAATCCTAACATCACACCTGGAAACAGATGAGCGGTGTCGAAGAGCCTGCGTCTCACCATCGACCATCGAGGGGCCTGTGCAGACATCACTTCCGCGTCAGGCACAAAGGTGATGCTGGTTCCGCGTGCGGATGATTTTGTTTTTCTCAGAGGGGTGGCGGCATGCCCCTTCTCAAAGCGTTGCTCCCAGCGAAATCCGGCACGGTGGGAGACAACCTCAACGACACTCGACAAGGCGGACACCACGATCATTCCGACGCCTCCGGCATTCAGATGGACGTGAGGGCTGTGCCCGTCTGCCGTTGGCGTGGCATGGAGTTCGGTGAAATAGGTTTCCGCCAGCGTCTTGTTCCCTGCGGCGGGCACATCGAAAGGCATGCCCTCGCCATTGTCAGAGACAGAGATGGAATGGCCATCATGCCAGGAGACTCCTATGCGGTCAGCCTTTCCTGCGAGGTATTGGTCCAGGCCGTTGGCCACCAGTTCATGAATCAGGTGCTCCACACCGCGCTCATCGGTGTCGCCGATGTACATGCCGGGTCTTTGACGGATCATTTCAGCGATGTCAGAGGAGGGTGAACTCATGAGGTGGTGATGCGCGGGAATGTGCCGCCTCAGGCATGGAGCGGAAGAGTGAGAGTTAAAACGGTGCCTCGGGGCGATGAGGTGATGTCCGTGCTGCCTTGATGCTTGGCGGCACGACGGTGCAGATTGGTGAGGCCCATGCCGGTGTGTTTGGCGGTGGTGTCGAAGCCGTGGCCGTTGTCGCGGAGGGTGAGGATGATGTCGTTGTGCGTCTGCTTGAGGGTGATGTGAACCTCCGTGGCGGCGGCGTGGCGAGTGATGTTGTGGAGGGCTTCTTTGAACATCAGCATGAGGTCGCGCTGGCGATCCACGGAGAGGCGGCGGGTCTGGGCGTGGTCATCGAGATCAAGCGTGTGCTGGATGCCGCGCAGCATGCGGTCGGCGGTTTCGCGCAGGAGTGTGGGCAGGTCGTCGGTGCCGTAGCGTTCGCTCTGCATGAGGCGCGTGATGTCGCGCATGGCGTCCACGGTTTCAGCAGCGATCTCTTTGATGTCGGTCAGGTCTTCGCGTGACTGGGGGCTTTGGCCGCCCTCTGCGAGCAGATCCTGCGCGATGAGGGCGATGCTGCCGAGGCTGCTGCCGATCTCGTCATGCAAATCCTGGGCGATGCGCTCGCGCAGGCGTTCGAGTTCCTCGTGCCTGATGCGCCGCTGGCGCTGCAGCCACAGGAGCAGCACGATGACACCTGCTACGGCCATGCCGATGAGCAGCCCGAGGGCGATTTTTTGCCAGTGCTGTGTGAGGGTCTCCCGCTTCTTCTCGATCACTCCAAGCTGGTGCTCCACTTCACGCCGCTGAGAGAGATTCGCGAGCCATGCGGGCCAGTCCACGATGTTGGCACCGCTGGCAAAGCCATCCACCAAAGCCGCGCGTGACCAGCCGTCCTGCTCGGTGGAATTGGGGGAATTCACATCGCAGGCGGTGGCGATGTTTTTGCCTTCGGACCAGATTTGCATCTCTGCCATGGCGAGCACGACGGAGCCATTGCTCACATGCGGATCGAGAACCTGCAGGCGTACAAAGCGTGCGCGATGTGCGCCGACGAGCGTGACCACATTGTCTCCGGGCAGGGCATTGTAGCTGCCGGACTGGGGTGTGGGCAGGAGGCGTGGCTCTTCATTGTCCTCTTCGCGCAGTTCGATCTGGTAGCGCACCGGAAAGCCGTAGCCGTGGCTGTGGGCGAACTGCGGCGGCTGAGATGGAAAGAGGCGGATCTCGTCGATGGGCCTGACGGTGCCGAGATCAATCTCCACCCAGGGGTTGTTGTAGGGGCGGCCTTCGCTGGTGAGCACGCTGCGAAAGCCCAAGGTGGGGCTGTGGTGCGTGCCGAGGGGCGGGCCGAGCACGGTGTGGCCATCCACGAGATTGATGCGGCCCCAGTCGGGGCGTGTGCCCTGGCTGCTGCTGGCTTTAACGGCATTGGGCCCGATGGCCTCCAGCCGTGCGCCGAGGTTTTGTTTTCCCTGCAGCAGCATCACTTCGCCCAAAGCGCAGAAGCTGCGTCCGCCCGTGGTGCAGAGACGAGTCGCGGTGATGCGCACCTTTTGCGCCATGCGTCCGCCTGCGGGGATCACCACGGGGAGCAGTCCCGGATTGGGGAAATCGGCGTCGGTGTAGTCGGCGATGATGGTCCGCTCATTGTCCTCGCCTTCATCCAGCAGCTCGACGTAGAAGCGGATGGGAAATCCGTAGCCTTTGCCCACGGCGGCTCCGTTCGGCGGCGGGGCGATGAGAACCACGGAATCAATCTGCTGCGCCTGTCCGAGATTTAGCTCCACCCATTCGGCCTTGTCTTGGGATGATGAGTACTCACTGTGCCAGCCCAGGCGTTGAGTGAGCTGCACTTCCGGTGCTGCGGGCATGGCGTTGAGCTTTTCCTGCAAAGCCGTGCGCTCTGATGCAAGGGCCCGCATTTCGGGAATCCATGCTGTGAGCTCGCCATGGGCCTTCCCGCCCCACAGCATGAGGAGAACGCCAAAGCATGGATGGAGGAGGTGACGCACCGTGAAGGGAGCCTAGCGAGGAGGGGACCGCCCTGCCACCGCCTTCTGCTGCCGCAGGGTCCCCCGAACATTCGGGGGAGGTGCACAAAGCTCTGCGGGGCACCGTTTGAACTCAAGACCGATGACACGCTTCCTGCTTCCTGCGCTGACTGCTACCGCCCTCATGGCCTCCCATGCTGCCATGGCGGCTGAATCGCGTGATCTGACCGGCCTCGTGCGCCCCTTCTTTGAGCAGCACTGCAACAGCTGCCACGGCACCAAGAAGCAGAAGGGGGATCTGCGCGTGGACAATCTCATCGTGGACCTGCAGTCGCCGAAAATCATGGGCCACTGGGAGGAGATCATGAGCCGCATCAACTCCGGTGACATGCCACCGGAGGATGAAGCGAGGCCGAAGCCGGAGGAGATTTCCAAGGTGGCCGACTGGATCCTGCTGCAACTGCGAGAGGCCGAAACCGTGCGCCAGTCTTCGGCGGGCGAGCGTGTGGCGTTTCGCAAGCTGACGCGTGATGAATACGGCAATACCGTGCGCGATCTGCTGGGCGTGAACTTTGATGTCAAAGCGCCGAGCGGTTTGCCGGAGGACCCGGATTGGAAAGGCTTTGAACGCATCGGCTCCGTGCTGACGCTTTCGCCTGCGCACATTGAGAAATACTTGTCCGCTGCGGATGCGATTTTGGATGAAGCGCTTTCTTTGCGGCCAGAGCCGAAGCGCGAGGTGATCCGCTGGGAGGCCTTCGACATGCGCTGGAAGGGCTTCAAGGAGGAGTATCAGGCGCGTGGCATCGCCGACAAGGTGCGGATCGAGATCGTGCCGAGGAACTACACCACGGATTCCTGGAACATTGAGATCAAGACCACGGGCGACTACCTGCTGCGGCTAAAGCTCAGCGGCCTGCGCCCTGCTGGCGGGCGTGCGCCGCGCCTGAAAGTGTACCTGTCGAGCATCAACACCACGTTGATCGAGCAGGACATCGATGCGCCGGAAGACAAGCCCATCACTGTCGAGGCACGCGTGCATCTGGTCGCGGGCAAGTATCCGGTGCGCATCATCAACTCCGTGCCGGGGCCGAACCCCGAAGGCCGGCGCTCGCGCCACAGCGGCACGCCGAATGCCTTTACCAACACCCGCAGCCGCGTGCCGTGGCAGCTCAAGCTCACGGACGATGATTTCAAACCGATCCAGCCGACGCTGATCGTGGACACTGTGGAGTGGGATGGGCCCATCGTGGATTCTTGGCCGACGAAGGCGCATCAGAAGATTTACGGCAACAGCAAGGATGCGCGGGAAATCCTGACGCAGTTTGCCACACGTGCGTGGCGCAGGCCGGTGCAGGCGAAGGAGATCGAGCGTCTGATGCAGCCGGTGAACAAATCGCTGGAGCTGGGTGACTCGTTTGAAGTGGCGGTGAAGAACGGCCTCATCGGTGTGATGTGCGCGAAGAGCTTTCTTTATCTGGAAGAGGGCGATGCGGTGAAGGCTGCGCCGACGCTCAGCGATTACGAACTCGCCTCCCGCCTGTCTTACTTCCTGTGGAGCTCGATGCCGGATGAGCATCTGCTGGACCTCGCCAAGCAAGGCAAGCTGCACGATGCGAAGACGCTGCGCACCGAAGTGCAGCGCATGCTGGCTGATCCCAAGGCGCAGGAGTTTGCCGACAGTTTCCCGCGCCAGTGGCTGCAACTGCGCAAGGTGGGCATGTTCCCGCCGGACAAGGAGCTGTATCCCGACTACGACGAGAATTTGGAGCAGAGCATGGTGGCGGAGACGCTGGGCTTCTTCAAGGAAGTGCTGAAGCGCAACGGCAGCCTGCGCGAGTTTCTCGACTCCGACTGGTCGATGATCAATGAGCGGCTGGCGATGCACTACGGCATTGAAGGTGTGCGTGGGGATCAGTTGCAGCGCGTGGCGCTGAAGCCGGAGGATCACCGAGGTGGATTGCTCACGCAGGCCTCGGTGCTCAGCCTCACCTCCGACGGCACGCGGCATCGTCCGGTGCATCGCGGTGTGTGGATGCTGGAGTCCATCATTGGCAGGCCCCCGCCGCCCCCGCCTGCCAATGTGCCTGCGCTGACCACGCCGGATGCGAAGGCGAAGAAAACAACCGTGCGCGAGAAACTGGAGCTGCACCGCTCCGACCCGAACTGCACCGCCTGCCACAACAAGATCGACCCGCTCGGCATCGCCTTTGACAACTACGACGCCATCGGCCGCTGGCGCACCGTGGAGACGATCAAGGACGGGACCGGCGACAACCCGGAGCTGGACCCCAGCGGCGTGCTGCCGGATGGACGTGCCTTTGCTGACTCGGTGGCCTTGAAGAAGATCCTGCTCGATGATCTCGATAAATTCGCCGCCGCCGTCACCGACAAGCTCGCCACCTATGCCCTGCGCCGCGGCATGACCTTCTCAGACCGCGAAGAGTTGAAACGCATCGCTGAATCATCCAAGGCCGACGGCTACAAGCTGGCCACCCTTATTGAATCTCTCGTCACCAGTCCGCTGTTTTTGAAACGTTAACCTGCATCACCATGAGCAACATCCAATCTCAACGCTGGCTTATCAACCGCCGCCACTTTCTGCGCGGACTCGGCACCACGATGGCGCTGCCGCTGCTGGATGCCATGGTGCCTTTGCGCGCCAGTGCTGCCGCTACGGCCAAGCCGCGCCGCAGTGTGTTTGTGTACATCCCCAACGGGGTGAATGGCATGACGTGGCAGTGCACGAAGGCCGGGCGTGGCTATGAGCTTTCGCCTTCCTTGAAGCCGCTGGCGAAGCATCAGCAAGATCTTACCGTGTTCAGCGGTCTGCATCATCCGAACGGTCTTGGTCAGGCGCATGTTTGCGCGGACACCTGGCTCACCGGAGCGAAGATCGACGCGCAGGGCGGCCGCAAATACGAGAACACCATCTCCTGCGATCAGATGATGGCCGAGGTGGTGGGGCAGCAGACGCGCTTCAATTCGCTGGAGCTTTCCATCTCTTCCGGCACTGGGCAACCGTTTGGCACGAATACGCTGGCCTTCTCGCGCGATGGCGTGCCGCTGCCGGCGGATGACAATCCGAAAACCATCTTCAACCGCCTGTTTGGCGAGGAAGTGGGTGGCATTGGAGCGCAGCGCGCGCGCCTCACGAAACGCCGCAGCGTGCTGGACGCGGTGCTCGATGATGCGAAGTCACTGCGGCTGGCGCTCGGCGCGGATGACCGCACCAAACTGGATGAATACATGCATGCGGTGCGTGATGTGGAGCAGCGCACCGAGCGTCTGGACGCGTGGCTGGATATTCCGAAGCCCGTGGTGGAAAAGAATCTGGCAGCACCCTTCCAGCGCGATGTGCCCAAGGCACAGGCAGGGGAATACTGGCGCACGATGTTTGACCTCATCGTGCTGGCGCTGCGCACGGACATGACGCGCGTGGTTACTTACATGAACGGCAGTGAGGGCAATGGTCTGGCCATTCCAGAAATCCAGATCACGCAGGCTCGGCACAATCTTTCTCATCACAATGGCGATCCGGTGGTGCTTGACCGTCTGGCGAAGAGCGATGCTTTCATCATGCAGCAGTTTGCGCATTTCCTCGATGAACTGAGTGCGGTCAAAGACGGCGATGAACCGCTGCTTGATCGGACGATGGTGCTCTTTGGCAGCGGCATGAGCTATGGCCACAGTCACTGCAACAGCAACCTGCCCATGCTCCTCGCAGGCGGCAAGGGCCTTGGCCTGAAGCACGGCCAGCATCTCGACTACAACAGGCCGCATCTCAAAGAGGACTACACGCTGAGCTACGACGAGTGGCGCAGCCTCTGCGGCAAGCCCAAGGATGGCAAGGCTCGCGTCAGCAACGTGCTGGTGACCATGCTGCAAAAGATGGAGGTCAATGCTGAGACCTTCGTGGACAGCCTCGGGCCGGTCAGTGAAATCGTGTAATTTGAAAATACCTCTGCCAATATTTATCCAACCACCCTGCATGAAACAAACCTTCTCATTCATCACCCTGCTGTCTTTCGCCGCAGCCATTCCCGCCATTGCTCTGGACCCCCATGTCGAAGCCGTCACCAAGATTGTTGAAGGCGCGAAGGGCAAGGTCGAAAAGACGGAGGACAGCCAGAGTCTGAAGCTCGTGGATCTCGCCGTGCCGAATACCGGACCGCATGACCACCGGAAGGAAGATCCGTATGATGCCGCCTTCTTTGAGCATCTCGGCCACATCACCACGCTGGAGTCGCTGAACGTGATTTCCACGAAGTTCAATGACGAGTGGATGCCGAACATCGCGAAGCTCACGAACCTCAAGACCCTGCGCTTTACCAACAACGGTTCGCTGACGGATGCGGGCATGGAGCAGCTCGCGGGATTGAAGAATCTCGAATCCTTCTCTTTCGTCGGCACCAAGATCACCGGACGCGCCTATGCAAAATTTGAGGGCTTCACCAAGCTGATCAAGGTGAGCCATCGGGGCAGCAGCATCGACGACGAGGGTTTGAAGGAACTGTGCGACCACCTGCCAAATCTCGAAAGCATCAGTCTCGCGCATGCGAAGTTCACGGACGCGGGTGCTCCCAACCTGGCCAAGCTGACGAAGCTCAAGGGACTGGAACTCGGCGCGCATGCGACGCCTGCCGCGCTGAAGAACATCACCGCGTTGCCGCTTGAATCTCTGCAGCTTGGCGAAGGCTTCGACAAATCTGAGTCGCTGCCAATCGTGAAGGAGATCAAGACGCTGAAGCGCCTGACGCTCACGAACTGCAAGACCACCACCGATGACGATTTGAAGGTGCTGGCCACGATGACGCAGCTGGAATCCCTCGAGCTCGGCAGCCCCGCCATGCCCGAGGAACGTCTGCCTCTGCTGCAAGGCTTCAGCTTCCTCAAGGAGCTGAAAATCATTGACCGTCAGAAGGGCTATCCGCCGGAAACGCAGGACAAGATCAAGGCGCTGCTGCCGAAGGTGGACGTGAAATTCAAGTGATCCATTCCATGCGACTTCTCTGCGTCCTCCTCTTTGCCTCAGCCTTGTCTCTGCCTGCCGCCGATGCGGCCATGGCGATGGAGTTCCCATCGCTCAATGATGCCAAGCGCATTCATGGTGAACTGGTCAGTGTGGACTTCATTCTTCGCAAAGGGGAGTTCCGGGCAGACGATGGCAAACTGATGCCCTTCTCCATGCCGCCTTATGCGATCATGAAGTACAAGGGCGTGGAGGCGGATCTGCGCGAGGTGCCGCTGGGGACGAAGATGAACTTTCTCATGCTGCCGGATGCGAAGGGGCTGCTAACACGCCTTGTCACCACGGAAGATGGCCAGCCAGCCGATGTGGCGCAGTTGAAGAAATTCCGCGAGTTCACCGAGAAGCGCGGCATCGCCGGGTGGATCGACAAGACGGAGGGGAATACGGTCACGGTGACCTTTTTCAGCGGTGATCCCGCCGCGTTTCAAGCTGCGTATGGCGAACTGATTGCCGTGGGCAAAAGTTGCAAGCTCTGCGTGGCAAACGACGAACTGCGCACGTGGAATCCGGGTGTGGATGGGGAGGGCAGCTCCATCATGGAAGTGAACAAGGTGCCCACGGACTACTTCGGCAGCAGCGGCGTGCAGGTGACGCTAAAAGTGAGCAACATGCTCGAAGGCTTTCGCCGTGGCCGCGTTGTGCGCGTGTTCCTCGCGGGATGGAAGGTGCAGGATCAGTTCTATGGCGAGAGCCTGATGGGCTACGGCTTTGGCCGCATGCTGAATCAGGAGTTGGTCGAGAACGTGGCCATGGAATACCCGGAGCAGTTTCCTTTTCGCACGGATTTCAGCAACGCGGATCTGCGGTGGTATCAGCTCAAGGACGAGGTGAAGCCGCCGCCCTTTTCCGAGCACGTGGTTTATGGACAGCTCGTGGAGGCCGATGCCAAGAGCGGCAGCGGGAAGTTCATCACCGAGCTCACCGGGGAGGAAGTGAACTTCACGCTCATCAAGCGCGGCACGTGTCACGGCCATTCACGGAGACCGCATCCACGTCGCCTGGCAGCTGCCGCTGGTGAAGGACTACAATGGCGACATGCAGCGCCCGCAGGACATTGGCAGCTGCATCGTCCAGGTGAATGACTTCACCCGCGTGTGGAAGGCGGATCAGCAGGTGAAGCTGGCGGACCTGAAAGCGGGTGATGTGCTGCTGTACAACCGCACCGCAGAACTGCCCGGCAAGCCTTCATGCTGCACCGATCTTTGGATCGGCGAGGAGACGCACAAGCTGGTGACTGAGAAGCAGCGCAAGCCTGCTGTGGCGAAGAAGTAAAGCATGCCTCATGGCAAGCGGTGAAATACCTCGCCGGACATCGAGGGATGCGCCAGCAAAGTGGTCCGCACAGTCCTCTGTGCGGCGTGCGAGAGTCTCCTGATTCACTGCTCAGAAAAAGCCGCAATAGAGTAAATGCCGTCAGTCTTGCCTGGAGCTGCTGGTGATTGGCGGAGCGCCGCACAGAGGATTGCCTTCGGCGCGCTTCGCGAGGTGCGGACCACTATTCCAGAGCCAGCTTTCGGCTGCGCTAATCTGCTAACCGCCGGCTTCCGTTATTTTGCCGCCTCATCCTTCTTCGCATTCTCATCGCGGCGGTGCAGGGGACGCACCCAGATGTTGCGGTAGCGGGTCGGATTGTGATGATCTTGCAGGGCGAAGCCGACTTCCTGCAGTTTTGTTTCGAGCGGAGTGGCGTGCTGAACGATGACGCCATTGTGCATCACGGTGATGCGGGCGGGCTGGATCACAGTGCCCTTGTCATCGAGCTGCGCGCATTCGCAGATGATGTCGTAGCTCTGCCATTCGCCGGGCTTGCGGCTGGCGTTCACGAGCGGGGGGTAATTGTTGTAGATCGCTCCGGCCTGACCGTCGGGATAGGTGTCGTTTTCATAGGAGTCGAGCACCTGCACCTCGCCCCAGCCATGGATGAGCACACCGCTGTTGCCCCGGCCCTGGCTCTTGCCCACGACTTCTGCGGGCGTGGCCCATTCGAGGTGAATCTGGCAGGAGCCGAATTTGTCCTTGGTATCAATGTCGCCGCCCTTGGGATTGATCTCAGCGTAGCCGTTTTCGATCTTCCAGTTGGGCACGTCGCTTTGATCCTTGTCGTCCTTGCGCGGCTTGCGGATGAACCTGGAGAGGTCCTTGCCATCGAACAGAACGACGGCGTCACTCGGTGCTGTGGTGGCCGTGGGTGGAGTGATCACCGTGGGCCGTGGTCGTCCCATATCGCCCTGCCGGTAGATGCCACCGGGCGTGAAGGGCTTTTCTTTTTTGGGTTCAGCCTGCTTCACGGGTTCGGCGGCGGAGGCGAGAACGGCGAAGAGGGGGAGGGTGAGGAGGAGACGATGCATGATGATAGTAACGGTTTGGGTGCAGATGAATTGCTGGCAAAAAGAAGGCCGACGAAATCGCCGGCCTTCCAGAGTCCAGTTGCGGCGTAACTGGTTTACTTGGCGAACGCCTTGTCCTTCGCATTGCCGCCGCTGGTGAGGTAGGCGATGAGGTCGAGGAGTTCGTCCTGATTGAGGGAGTTGATGAGGCCGGGAGGCATCATGCTGACTTTGCGAGTGCCCTTTTTGGCGATGTCGCTTTCGTTGATGGCCATGTGGTCATTGGGGGCGAAGGGGTTGGTCATGATGAAGACCTTGCCGTTCTCTTCGACAACGATGCGGCCGATGATGATGCTGCCATCCTTCTTGGTGATTTCGTGGCTGTCGTACTGGTCGGAGATGACTTTGCTGGGATCCACGATGTTTTCCATGAGATCGCGCATGGTGTAGCGGTTGCCGACGCCGGTGAGGTCCGGGCCGATGCTGCCGCCGTCGCCATTGAAGCGGTGGCAGGTGGCGCACATGATGCTGCGGTACATGTTTTCACCATTGGTGAAGTTGCGGCCTTTGAGTCCGCCGGTGGTGAGGGCCACGACTTCATCGACCGTCCAGTTTTTGCCGGTGCCTTTGGGGGCGACGTAGTTGGGGATGGAGGTGCTTGCTTCGACCTTGTTGCTGAGGGTTTCGAGCACGGCGAGTTCTTCCTTCGGCACAAAGGTGGCGAGGGCGTCCTTGCGGATGTTTTCGATGAAGCCTTTGAAGCTGTTGCCGCCCTTCCAGGTACGGGCGCGGGGGAACCAGGAGAAGAAGGTTTTGCGATGCTCAGGGTTCCAGCCTGCGGTGGCGTTGCGAAGTGCAAACATGTAGCTGATCTGCTGGGCATTTGGGCGGCTGCCTGCGGCGGCGCGGGCGGCGTTGGCATAGCCGTCGTTGCGGCTCAAAACGGCATCGGTGGCGACTTCCTGGAAGTCGTCTTTGGCGGTGGCCATCAGGGCGAGTGTCTTGGAGACGACGGTGGGGGAATCGATGGCGACGAGGATCTGGCAGAGCTCGCGGTTCAGGAAGGCATTTTCAGTGGGATAGACGAGATCGAGTGCCGTGGAGATTTGGGCACAGATGTCTGCTTCCGGTTTGCCGAGGCGGATCAGGATGAGCTCCAAGGCACGCAGGGCGGCGAACTGCTCGTCGAGCGTGAGCTTGGCCCCGACCAGCTTGCCCAGAGCCAGGAGCATACGGCCTTCGAGTTCGACGTTTTCGGGAGAGACGTAGCCGATGGGCCCCGAGGAGGTGCCGGTGGGCTTGGCAGCGGGCCTGCCACCTTCGGAATTGGCTTTGGCACCGGTGACACGCGCGAGGGCGATGATGCCTTCGATCAAGGCAACGGGCTGCGTTTCACTGAAAACTTTTTCCTGCCAGAGGGCGACGGGGAGTTTTTCGATCGCTACGCGGGCGGCATAGCGAACGTTGCGGTCATCGTGGCTGAGCTTGCTCCAGGCGTCCTGGAGGGCTTGGCTGACATCGACCTTGCCGGTGTGGTAGGCTTCGAGGGAGGCACGCAGTTTGAAGTCCTCCCCGAGAGGCTGCGCTTTGACGGGAGCGGTGGATTCATCGCCGACATAGGTCACGCGATAGACGCCGGACTGAGTTTTGCGACCGCCGACCGCGAAGTACATGGCACCGTCCTGCGGATGGATGACGACATCGGTGAGAGGTAGTGGTTTGCCAAAGACGAATTCCTCCTTGGTCGCTGCGTAGCTGGCGCCTTTTGCTTCCAGGTTGATGGCCCACATGGTGCCGTAGGTCCAGTCGTTGATGAAGATGGCGTGCTGGTATTTGGCAGGGAACTTCGCACCGGTGCCGGCGACGACGCCGGTGGGGCTGCCGGGTCCGATGTCGAGCGTGGTGGGGAGGGAGTCAGGGTAATAATTGGGCCATTTGCCGCTGCCGCTGCGCCAGCCGTAATCCGCACCGCTGACGCAATGGTTCACACGGGTGGGGCGATACCATGGGCTGCCGATGTCCCACTCCATGTCGGCGTCGTAGGTGAAGAGTTCGCCTTGGTCGTTGAAGCAGATGTCGAACTCATTGCGGAAGCCGTAGCAGAAAAGCTCCAGGCCGCTGCCGTCTGGGTTCATGCTGCAAATGTAGCCACCGGGGGCGAGGATGCCGCGTGCGTGGCCGTTTGCGTCCCACATGCGCGGGAGGATGTGGTCTTCGCTCCAGATCTTGGCCGGGCGGCTGTCTGTGAGGCCTTCGGGGAGTTTGGTGTGGTTGCCGCAGTTGAAAAAGATGCGCTTGCCATCCGGGCTGACGGTCATGCTGTGCAGGCCGTGCTCACCGCCGCCGGCCATGGTGTGCAGTTTGGTGGTCTTGTCGTATTGATCGTCACCGTTCGTGTCCTGCAGGCGGTAGAGGCCGTTGTTCTTGCCGTCTTCATTGACCATGACGTAGAGGCTGTCGAAGGCGGCGAGGAGGCCATGGGCCTTGCCCAATTCGATGGCGAGCTTCTCCGGCTTGAGGTTCTCGGTCTTGCCGATGGCGGGGACGCCCATGCGGTAGATGCTGCCATACTGGTCGCAGGCGATGAGGCGGCCTTTGGGATCGACGGTCAGTGCCACCCAGGAGCCTTCCTGGTCTTTGGGCACGTTGTAGAGTTTTTCCACTTTGAAGCCCTTGGGCACGGTGATCTCAGATGCTGCGATGCTTTCTGCCGGGCCGCTGTTTTTGCCGCCACCCGGTTTGCCATCCAGCGCGAGTCCCCAGGGACCTTGGCCATATTCATTGATAACGATGGCTGGCTGCCAAGCTGTGGTGCCTGTCTTCGTGGCCTCCCATTTATCCGTGGTTTCCACGACGATGGGCTTTTCGTTGTTCGGCAGCTTGAGGTTGAGGCGGGCGATGAGTGCCGCGACGCCGCCTTTGTTGCGGCCGTTGACGATGATTTCGTTCTGCTCGCCGAGCTTGAGATTCTTGCTGATGTCCACCTTCGTGGCCTCCTGCCAGTCGGGATTGGTGAGAACCTTTTGACCATTCACCAAGGCGTCTGCGCCATTGTCACAGGTGAGTTCCAGCGTGGCAGATTGCACCTTGGCCGGCACTTCAAAGCGATAGCGGAAGGTGACCTGCGGGTCTTTGTTGCCATCCTTGGACAGCCAGATCCAATGCGGGGCAGCGGAAGCGGTGTTCAGCAGGAGGGCGAAAGCGGCGAACGTGGAGAGAATACGAGGCAACATGGTGGGCGGAAAGTACGCACCAAATCACCTGACGTTGCACACGATCACCAAGCTTTTGACAAACGACCACTTCAGGGGCGGTCAGAGCGGCAACGCGTTAAGCGTGGTTGCCGTTCAGGGCCACGCCATCGTGCACTTTTTGTACAGACAGCGCCGCGACACGGGACTTGAGCTCCTTGCTGGGCTTGAAACGAACGACACAGCGGTCAGGGATCATCACCTCAGAATTCGGCTGCTTTGGGTTGCGGCCGATTTTGCCGCGAGCCACTCGAAGGTCAAAGGTGCCGAAAGTGCGCAGCGTCACTTCGTTCCCTTCAGCTAGATTCTTCGAAACCAATTCCATAAAGGCCTCCACCCTGGCCAGTGTGTCGGCATGCTTGATTCCCGTTGCGTTACTGAGTTCCGCAACCAAATCTTTTTTGGTGATCGTGGTCATAGTAAGGTGACTAGCGAGACGTTTAACTGGGCGCAACTAATTTCTGTGTCGAATTATCATCCCTACCTACGATTGACTCAGTAGGTTTATTTGGGGTGATCCGAAACTATCCGCGATAAAACCTCAGAAGAAGTCCTGAAGTGCATCTTGCACAGCGTTGGCAAAATATCACGGCCATGCTTTTCAACGAGAGTGGCGGCCGTTTGTTTCACGCCATCTGAAACTCCTTTGGGAAGTTCCACGCCCAGTTTCTGGCCCTGTGACTTCAGCCAGCCCACAAAAGCCTCGCGCGCCAGAATGGAGGCGGCAGCTACGGCGGAGTCGCTTTCTGCTTTGGTACGCTGGACGAGTTCGATCTCCCGGCCGCGGGTCTGCATGGCGCGCTGCAGGACGGCGGGATTGGCGAACTGATCCGAAATGGCACGCTGGCAGCCGGGGACGCGCTCCAGCAGGTTTTCAATGATCCGGGCATGCCCCCAGGCCAGCAGCCGGTTCAAGTTGCCGAATTTGGTGTAGAGCTCGTTGTATTTTCCGGGGTGAATGGCGATGACCTCCCAGGCAAGGCCGGGTATGGCGCGGATGTCGGCGGCAATTTTATAGATGCGCGCGTCACTGCTGATGCGTTTGCTGTCCACGGCACCGGCGTCGCGCAGGCGGCGTGCGACATCGCCATCGACATAAACACCTGCAATGACCAGCGGGCCGAAGAAGTCGCCCTTGCCGCTTTCATCCACGCCGATGTGGGGCTGAAACATCTCGGGGTTGTGCACCTCTTCGTAGCCGAGTTTTGCTTCTCCCAACACTTCGGGTTCGAGCAGATTCGTGATGAAATCTTCGGTGTCCTTTCCCTGCACGACGATCTTGGGGCCTTTCTCATACACGCACACGTTCACCTTGGATTTGGCTGCGGCATAGAGACAGTAGGGTTTGGTTTGAAACTCAAAGCCGCGTTCCTCCAGCAGGGTGCGCAGCTTCGCCGCTTGAGTGGAGGTGAGGGCGTGGGTGTAACTTGTCAGGGCTGGCATGGGAGCGATTTTAATCACAGGAGTGGCGAAAGACTCATGAAAAATGCGCCGGATCGTTCATAAGTAGGGCACGATGCCCTCTCGAACTGCCAGGCCGGATCCCCAAGCTATCGCCATGGAATTGGTGAACTGGTTTGGGCACAATGCGCGTGATTATCCCTGGCGCCGCACGCGTGATCCTTATGCCATTCTCATTGCAGAGGTGATGCTGCAGCAGACGCAGATCGCGACGGTGCTGGACCGTGGTTTTTACGCCCGCTGGCTGGAGCGGTTTCCTGATTTCAAGACGCTGGCGGCAGCGCGTGAAGAAGAGGTTCTCAAAACCTGGGAAGGACTGGGCTACTATCGGCGGGCGCGCAATCTGCAGCGCCTCGCCCAGGAGGTGATGGCTCAGCATGGCGGGGTGTTTCCAAGCGAGCATGCGGTCATTCTTGAACTGCCGGGTGTGGGTCCGTACACGGCCGGTGCGGTGGCCAGCTTTGCCTTTGGTCTCAAGGAACCCATCGTCGATGGCAACATCGCGCGGGTGCTGTC
>JAPLUN010000628.1 GCA_026397715.1 Verrucomicrobiota bacterium | reverse complement strand
GGTGGCGTTGGGCAGGAGGTCGCCGGCGATCTGTTCGAGGGTGAACTGATCGAAGGGCATGTTGCTATTGAGCGCGTTCACCACCCAGTCGCGCCAGGCCCAGACTTCGCGCAAGTCGTCGCGCTGGAAGCCGTGGGAGTCGGCGTAGCGGGCGAGATCGAGCCAGGGGCGGGCCCAGCGGACGCCGAATTGATCGGAGGCGAGGAGGCGGGTGGCTAGATGCTCGATGCTAGATTCTGGATTCTTGGAGTGCTCTTTGAGGAAGGCATCGACTTCGGCGGGGGTGGGTGGGAGGCCGGTGAGATCGAGGGAGAGGCGGCGGATGAGGGTTTCGGGAGAGGTGGGGGGCGATGGGGTGCGGTTGTTGGCTTCGAGTTTGGCGAGGATGAAGCGGTCGATTTCGTTCTTGGGCCATTCCTGATTTTTAACGGCGGGCAAGGCGGGGCGCTGCGGAGGGATGTAGCTCCAGTGCTGGAGGGTTTCGAGTTTGTCGGGCCAGTGGGCACCGGCGGCGATCCAGTCGCGGAGGTGGAAGATTTCGGCGGGGGTGAGGCGGTCGCCGCGTTTGGGCATGGCGTCTTTGTCTTCCTTGGGCAAGGCGACGCGGCGGAGGAGATCGGAGCCGATTTTGAGGTGCTGCGGAGAAGCGGTGTCGAGGCGGAGGTCGGCTTTGTGGTGGTCCGGGCCGTGGCATTCGAAGCAGGCGCGCTGGAGGACGGGATAGACGTCCTTGGAGAAGTCGGTGCCTGCGGCGTGAAGGGTGGCTGTGATGAGCAGCGCGATGAGGGCGAAACGGAGCATGCGGGAGTATGAACGAGGCGCGGGGGAAGGACTTTCGGGCTTGATGGAACGTGGATGGGGGGAGGGAGGGTGGAGGGGAATAGCGGAGCGCTGTGCGTAGGTGGAGTGCTGCGGGTTCGGAGACCCGCGCTCCATCCGGACTGGCTGCTGCGCAGCCGCGAAGCGAACCTCGGGCTACGTACTCGGAGACGGTTGGGCGTGTTGGGGAGTGCGAACGAACCGCACTCGGAGAGTGCGGACCACTTCACGCTGGATTGGCGGTGATTGTGCCGAGGAAGAGGCCCAGTGAGCTTTCAGTGGGGCTATTGCAGCGAGGTGTGTTTGCCTCACGCTGGGAGACGGGCGGGCTGTCGCCACACCCATCCTACAGGCAGACAGGCGGCTTGGGTGCTCGCCACGGATATTTGGGACATATTAATTCCCGAACTCTGATGCTAACGGGCTAAAGCCCGAACTACGTACTCAGAGCAGACGGGCGGCTGCGAAACGAATTGCAAACTTAGAGAAGCCTGCGTGCGTTGCGGAGGCCGTCGGCGGTGACGATGGCTTGATTGCGGGCGGCGACCATGAAGTCGAGGTAATTTTGCCACTGCATGGGGCGCAGGGAGGCGAGGCCCATGCTGCGGCGGCTGTAGCCGTAGTCGGCGATTTCCCAGCCGAAGTCGGAATGGCGGTTGCGGTAGTCGGTGCGGTGAATCCAGGCACCGAATTCGTCTTTGCGCCAGACTTCAGGGTCGTTGCCGGGAATGACCTGCGCGAGACTCCAGACGCTGCGGACGACTTCAAGGTCGTAGCCTTCGGCGCTGTGACTGGAGTGGGGTTCGGACATTTTGATGACAGGGCGATTGAGCGGGCAAGATTGCCCGCACTACTTCAGCTCGATGTTGTCGATGAGACGGGTGGTACCGAAGAAGACGGCGACGGCAATGACGACGAGCTCGGTGGTGGCGGAGACTGGCTGGAGAGTCGTGGCATCTGCGGCGGCCACGTAGTCAATGCGGCTGGAGGGGGCCTTTTCCTGGATGGTTTTGGTAATGAGACTTTCCAGAGCGGCGGGGTCGCGCTCGCCGTTTTTCCAGGCGTCACGCGCGGCCACAAGTGCCGCGCGGAGTGCGGGGGCTTGCGCGCGTTCTTCGGGACTGAGGTAGCGATTGCGGCTGCTCATGGCGAGACCGTCGGCTTCACGCACGGTGTCGATGGCATGCAGGACGACATTGAAATCGAGATCGCGCACGAGGCGGCGAATGATGGCGAACTGCTGGTAGTCTTTTTTGCCAAAGACGGCGTCGTCGCACTGAACGAGATTGAAGAGCTTGGCGACGATGGTGCAGACGCCTTCGAAATGGCCCGGGCGGCTGGCGCCACAGAGCATCTTTGAGAGGCTGGTCTCGTAGAGGGCGATGCTGCGATCTGCGGGATATAGATCCTCGGCCTTGGGGGCGAAGATCATGTCCGCGCCGTTGTCACGGCAGATGCTGAGGTCTTCGATGAGGGTGCGGGGGTATTTGCTGAAGTCTTCGCCGGGGCCGAACTGGAGGGGATTGACGAAGATGCTGACGGCGACATTGCCGTTCTGGCCGGCGATCTCGCGTGCGGCACGGATGAGAGCGGCATGACCATCGTGCAAGGCACCCATGGTGGGGACTAAGACGCAGCGCACGCCTTTGTTGATGGTACTCCAAGAACGAAGCTGGCGGATGTTGTTGATGACGTTCATGATTTCAAGTCTCTGGATTCAAATACGGCGTAGCCCAGGGTAAAGAGCGTAACGTTTACGGCGAAGATGACGGCATAGCCACGCCAGATGAGGGGCCAGTCGATGTTTTCTGCAAGGATGCGCCCCCACACGGCCATGTGCTTGGTCACGAGCAGATGCTGATAGTTGTCCATGAAGCCGCTGTTGCGCATGATGAAGTCCACCAGGATGTAGGTCAAAGCGCCGATGGTGGCGGCGGCGGGCTTGATGCGGAAACAGGATAGGAAAAACGCGATGCTGCTGACTGCCGTCATGCTGAGGCCGAGATAGAGAGAACTCAGTGCGTAGCGCTGCAAGCCGGGGCCCCAGTCATAGAATGCGACAACGGAGACCTCGGGCACGATGGCGAAATAACCGCCGCCCCAGCCGCGCAGGATGAGGCCGAGGAGGAATGAAGTCCATGCGAAGAACTGCACCAGAAAGAACGCGTAGGCGCTGCAGGTGAGGTACTTGAGAAGCAGCAGACGGAAGCGGCTGACGGGCCGTGCGAGGAGCAGGCGCATGTGGCCGTCCTCCCCTTCCTTGGCGACGATGTCGCCGGCAACGAGTGTGAGAAACAAAGCCCCGAGCAGGAAGATGGCGAAGCCCATGATGGTGCTGGCCACGGTGAGCGCGGAAAAGTAGTACTCGAAGCTCTGCCCCGAACCGACGATGGCTTTCTGGATCGGCCCCATGCCGAATTTTTTGATGAGGAGCAGGATAAGGATCTCGAGTGCGATGAAGGCACCGAAGCCGATGTAGGTGCGCCGGCGTGCGAAGAGCTTCAGGAGCTCGCCATACCACTGCTGGAAGAAGAGCGTCATGATTTGGAGGAGAGTCCCATGTAGAGGTCTTCGAGGGTGCGGCGGTGCGCCTGCCAGGTGTTGACCTGCACCTTGCCATTCACGAGTGCGGTGACGAGTTCATGGGGCTCCATGTTGAGCGGGACTTCGACGATGCCGTGTTTGTCCATGGTGGCGCCGCAGCGGTCGAGGACTTCGCGGGCGAGGCCGATGTCGTTGGTGTCGAGCTGGAAGATGCGGCGGGATTTTTCCTGCGAGGGCACGGGGCCTTCGAAGACTTTTTTGCCGTCCTTGAGGATGACGCAGCGATCGCACATCTGCTCGACTTCGCCGAGGAGGTGGGAGTTGAGCATGATGGTCATGCCGTGGTGCTTGCGCAGGTGGAGGATGAGCTCGCGAAACTCGCGGATGCCTTCGGGATCGAGGCCGTCGGTGGGTTCGTCGAGGAGGAGGATCTTGGGCTGAGGCAGCAGGGCCTGGGCCAAGGCGAGACGCTGGCGCATGCCGTGGCTGTAGGTGGCGGTTTTTTGCTCGATGGCGCGGCCGAGATTGACCATCTGGACGACGCGTTTCACCTCGGCCTCGTCCCACCAGCCGGAGAGGGAGCAGAGGACGCGGAGGTTTTGCCAGCCGCTGAGGTAATCGTAAAACACGGCGGCCTCGTAGATGGCGCCGATCTGCTGGAGGGCAGCGCCGCGATTTTGCTGCACACTGCGGCCGCCGATGCGGACCTCTCCAATATCCGGCCGCACCATGCCGAGGGTGATGCCCATGATGGTGCTCTTGCCGGCGCCGTTGTGGCCGAGGAGGCCGAGGATCTCGCCTTCGCGAACTTCGAAGCCGACGTCATCCAAAGCGAGACGCCCGGTGGGCCAGCGCTTGGTGAGGTGTCTTACTTCGAGGAGAGCCATGGGGTGAGACTGTGGCGTGATGGTGCTGCGGATGCGAGTTTTTATAGCGATTTCCGGAACAGAATGCGCTGGGGAATGGACTTGGAAGTTCGTCCTACACACTCTGCGCAGAAGAAGTCGCCAAATTCGCGTTTACACCGTGGCTGCCCGAATGCATTACTGCGGCGTCCACGCCCCCCTATCGTCATGCAGTTTTATTTCCCCACGACCCTCAATCTCGGCCAAGAACACAGCGAAGGCTTTCACCAGGAACTGCTGCGTGGCCTGACCCACAAGCTGAACAACCTGCTGGCGGTGATCCAAGGCTTCAGCAGCCTGATTTTGATGACGGACGACCTGGATGCGGGGGTGAGCGAAAACATGCAGCACATCCGTGAGGCATCCCTGGGTGTGACCAATCTGAGCGAGCGCATTCGCTCCGCCGGCGGCTGTGCGAAGATCACGCCGCAGTCACTTGGTTTGAATGAATACCTTCCTGTCATTGAAGGCGCGGTGATGGAGCCGTTTCAAAAGGAGGGTGTGCAGCTCGAAGCGGATGTGCAGGCCGGCCTGCCGCCGATCCTGGTGGATCCGACTAAGTTCAAAGACATCCTGACGGAGCTGCTGAAAAACGCCGCTGAAGCCGCCGCCAAGGGTGGTGGCCGCTGTGCGCTGAAGATTTGCGGACCGGGCACGATCACCCCGGCTGAACAGCGTCGGGTGGACATTCTGGTGAGCAACACCGGATCCCAGATCGCCCCGGAGAAGATTCAGGAAGTTTTCCGTCCGTTCCATGGTTCCAAGAACAGCAATCACCTCGGCCTGGGGCTGACGATTGCCGCGATGCTGAGCCATCAGATGAACATCCAGCTGGGCGTGGCGTCTGAGAACAACACGACCACGTTTTGGCTGAGCTGCCCGATGGTCTAGACCGGTCTGGGACCTCGGCTGAATGTTTTTTGAGTTTTGACGTTTAATTTAGATGCAACGGCGGCACGGCCTTCGTTGTCGTATTGAACATCACCCTTTGGAGGTCTCTCATGAAACGATCTGTTCTGTTCGCCGCCCTGCTTCTCAGCGTGCTTCCGGCAAGCGCTGCTCCGAAGAACTACGGCACGATCACGACACGTGACGGCAGGTCATTCTACGAGTGCCGGGTGCTGCATATCTACCCAGACGGGGTGAGCTTCTCGCACAAGAATGGCGCGGCCAAAATTCCCTTCGCAGAGCTTCCTGAGAATCTGAGGAGTGAATTTCGCTACGATCCGAAGGCGGAGACC
>JAPLUN010000633.1 GCA_026397715.1 Verrucomicrobiota bacterium | reverse complement strand
CTGTGGGCGTTCGAACCACATCTATGTCTATGACATGGCAACGCGGCAGTTCGTCTCGCAGATCAGCGACCCTGCTGAGAAAAATGGCGCAGCACACCGCGCGCTGGTGCAGTCGCTATCCTTCAGTCCGGACGGTACACGCCTCGCGAGCGGCAGCTTTCGTGAAGTGAAGATTTGGAAACTGGCAGAATCCAAACCAACGGCGGGTGCCGCGAAAACGTCTTCGGCTCCTGCGAGCGCCGAGTTGATCAAAAAGATTGCCACTACCGGCAAAGTCACTGTCCTGAGCAGTGCGATGTCGGCTGATGGCAAGCAGGTCGTTACGGGTTGTGACGATGGATCGGTGCGTGTGTGGGATGCGGCTACGGCGAAGCTGGTCATCGAACTCCGAGGCAGCGTGGCGGCGGCAAAGAAGATGGCGGAACTGGATTGGGTCATTGCGGCGCAGACCTTGGAGCAGGCTTTTCAAAAGAACGAAATTGCTCGCATCGATGCGCAGGACAAGGCGCTTGATATCCTCCTGGGCAAAGCCAAGGAAGCCATCGTGGCCATGAACAAGGTGCTGCCTGAGAAGCAGAAAGCCGTGCCACCGACCACCGAGGCCAAGACAACGGCGAAGAAGGCCCTCGATGATGTCACTGCCAAAATCAAAGCCGCTCCCGGTGGCAAACCAGATGCAGCGCTCGACAAGGAACTCAAGGCTGCGCAGGAAAAGTTTATCACTGCCAATATGACGGAGGTTTCTGCGCTCGCCGCCGTCTCCGCCGCACAGAGCAATGTGAAGGACGCCGAGGACGATGTGAAGCGCATCACGGATTCCAAAGCCGTCAATGCCAAGGCCGTTGCTGCTGCGAATGCCGCCATCGCTGCCGCGAAAACTGTGCAGGACAAGGCCACGGCTGAACTCACTGCAGCAAAGCTGACATTGACCAAAACGACATCAAAACCCATCGCAGTTTCTTTTTCCGCCGATGCGCTGCGTGTGGCCTCGATGTTTGATGATGGCAGCCTGCGCGTCTGGGGAACTGCCACTGGTACGCCAATTGAAGAAAGCGCCGGCAGTGCTGCTACGATCACGACCATCACCTCCTCGCCTGATGGTTCCTTTGTGGCGAGCAAGTCCGTGACGCAGTCTGCGGGCACTTCGAAGCAATGGGCCTTGGAGCGCAAAATCGATCAAAAAGGACTCTTTGCCGATCGTGTGAATTCAGTGCGCTTCAGTCCCGATGGCAAAACCCTCGCCACCGGTGGCGGTGAGCTCTCACGCAGTGGCGACATCATCTTCTTTGACGTCGCAACTGGGAAGGCCACGCAGACCTGGAAGGAAAAGCACGCTGATACGGTGCTCTGCCTTGATTACTCACCGGATGGAAAGCGTCTTGCCTCCGGCGGTGCTGACAAGATCGCGCGGGTTACCGACATCGCCACGGGCAAGCAGTTGAATCTTTTCGAAGGCCACACTCATCACGTCATGGGTGTCGCGTTCCGCAGTGATGGCCGCGTGCTTGCCACGGCGGGGGCTGAGGGCACCGTGGTGACCTGGGACATAATCATTGGTGAACGGAAGAGAAAGATCGAAGGGTGGACCAAGGAGGTCACTTCGCTGCAGTTCATCGGTGCCACGAATCAAATCGTCACTTCCGCTGGTGATAACCGCATCCGTATCGTCACCGATGACGGCACCGAAGTCCGCGCCATGGCCAACCTGCCCGACTATATGCAGGCCGCTGTCAGCGCGCCCAATGGCAGCGCCATCATCGGCGGTGGTGAAGACAGCATCCTGCGCGTGTGGGATGGCGCAGGGAAAGAGCTGGTGGCGTTTGGGGCGAAGTAGCTCGTTCAATGGGAGAAAAAGCCGCACTTTATTTCGTGAATTTCTCTCATGTCCTCCCTCATCCAGCCTCCTTCTCCCGTTCGTTGCGCTGGTCCCATGCAGCGCCGCGCTTTCATGCAGTTTGGTCTGACCGGCATGGCGACGCTGAGCTGGCCGAGCCTGCTCAAGCTGCGTGCGGCTAACGCGGCGCTGCCGAAGAGTGAGCGTAAATCCATCATCATGGTATGGCTGCCGGGCGGGCAATCGCACATCGACACCTACGATCCGAAGCCGGAATCCAGCAGCGAGTATCGTGGGCCGTTCAAGTCGATTACCACCAAGATCCCGGGCACGCATTTCACGGAATTGATGCCGTTGCAGGCGAAGATTGCGGACAAGTTCACGGTGCTGCGTTCGATGAATCAAACGGCAGGCGGGCATCCGGCGGGAACGCTGCAAATGCTCTCGGGCGATCCTGATACGCGCGACAAGCCGGTGCCGCGTTTGCCGGACTGGATGTCCGTGGCGCATTACCTGCGCTCCAAAGATCCACAGCGGCCGCAGGCATTGCCAAACTATGTCAGCGTCAATCCGATCAACGCCTCCTACTGTGGACCTGCGTATCTGGGCGCATCCTATGCGCCGTTCTCGGTGAGCGAGGATCCGAACCGCCCGAGTTTTGAGGTGCCGAACATTGGCCTGCCGGATGAGGCGGAGACGCGCCGGCTCAGCGACCGCGTCGCGCTGCGTCGCAGCCTCGACAAGATGGAACGTGCGTTTGATCGCGAGGGCGAACTCGGTGCGCTCGATCAATTTGAGTCCCAGGCGATGTCCCTGCTTACGAATGCACAGACGCGCGATGCTTTTGATGTGAGCCAAGAGGACGCCCGGACACGGGACCGCTATGGTCGGAATCGCTGGGGGCAGCAGCTGCTGCTCGCGCGGCGGCTGGTGGAGGCGGGAGTGGAGATTATCACCAGCAGCCTGCATGGTCCGCTGTGCGGCCGCACGCAGGTGTGGGATGATCATGCGGTGGACCACCACATCTTTGAGGCGCTGCGATTCCGTATGGGAAACTATGATCAGGCGGTGTCCGCGCTGATCGAGGACATTTATGCGCGGGGTCTAGACAAACGCGTGCTGGTGGTCGTCACGGGTGAGTTTGGACGCACACCGAAAATCACCTTTGACCGCAGCACGGGCGCGGGAGATGCCAGCGGACCTGCGGGCACCCTACAACCGGGCCGCGACCACTGGCCGCGTGCTTTTTCCAACATCTGGGCCGGCGGCGGCATCCAGACGGGTGCGGTCATCGGCGCCACGGACAAACGCGGCGAGGATGTGATCGAGCGGCCGTGCAGCGCGGGAGATTTTCTTGCGACGATCTATCACCATCTGGGCATTGATGCCTCCAAGGTAACTATCAATGACTTTAATGGCCGCCCGACGCCCATTGTCGATCACGGCCGACCGATTCCAAGGTTGATGGCGTGAGTTTTGCCGAAGCATTGCCCGATAAAGAGATGCATCTCCGAGCGTAGGTTTCAGTGCATGTCTTCCATCATTCAGCCCCCTTCTCTCGTTCGCTGCGCAGGTCCCTTGTCGCGCCGCGGTTTCATGCAGTTTGGATTGTCAGGCATGGCGACGCTGAGCTGGCCGGGCCTGCTGAAGCTGCGTGCAGAAAATGCGGCGAAGCCGAAGGGTGAGCGCAAGTCCATCATCATGGTGTGGTTGCCGGGCGGGCAGTCGCACATTGACACCTACGATCCGAAGCCGGAGGCCAGCAGCGAGTATCGCGGGCCGTTCAAGACGATCAGCACCAAGGTGCCGGGCATGCAGTTCACCGAGATGCTGCCGATGAATGCGAAGATCGCGGACAAGTTCACGATTGTACGCTCCATGAATCAATCAGCGGGCGGACATCCGGCCGGGACGATGCAGATGTTTTCCGGCGACAGTGACTCGCGAGACAAGCCCAAGCCGCGTCTGCCCGACTGGATGTCGGTGGCTCATTACCTGCGAGCCAAGGACGGAGGCCGTGCAAACCCGCTGCCGAATTACATCGGGGTGCCTGCGGCATCGCCTGAGTATTCGAGTCCTGCCTATCTTGGCGATGCATATGCGCCATTCGCGGTGAACGATGATCCGAATCGCCCGAGCTTTCAGGTGCCGAACATCGGCCTGGCCGATGAATCCGAAAACCGCCGTCTCAGTGACCGCATTGTTTTGCGCAAGAGCCTGGACAAGATGGAGCGTGCGTTTGACCGCGAGGGCGAACTCGGCGCGCTGGATGAATTTGAAGCGCAGGCGGCCACGCTGCTGACGAATCCGCACACACGGGATGCCTTTGACCTGAGCAAGGAAGATGCCGCCATCCGTGATCGCTACGGACGCAATCGCTGGGGGCAGCAGCTTCTGCTGGCGCGTCGCCTTGTCGAAGCAGGTGTGGAAATCGTCACCAGCAGTCTCAGCGGGCCCCTTTGCGGCCGGGTGAACAACTGGGACGACCATGCGGTGAACCAGCATCAGTTTGAAGCACTGCGTTTCCGCATGCCGACCTATGACCGTGCGGTGTCCGCGCTCATCGAGGATATTTATGCGCGTGGTCTCGACAAACGCGTGCTCGTTGTCGTCACCGGGGAGTTTGGCCGCACGCCGAAGATCAGTTTTGACCGCAGCACGGGCGCGGGTGATGCCAGCGGACCTACGGGGACACTGCAGCCCGGACGTGATCACTGGCCACGTGCCTTCACCAATGTCTGGGCTGGCGGCGGCATCCAGACGGGTGGCATCATCGGTGCCAGTGACAAGCGCGGTGAAGATGTGGTCGAGCGCCCCTGCAACGCGAGCGACTTCCTGGCCACGATTTATCATCATCTCGGAATCGACTACTCCAAGGTTACCCTCAACGATCTTAACGGCCGTCCTGTTCACATTGTGGAAAATGGCAGGCCGATTGCGGAGTTGATCGCGTGATGATTTACAGCCTTTGAGAGCGTAGAAGAGAGCCATGCATCTCCGCCGGGCACTTCTTCTTGGTCTTTGCTTCCTCATCTCCAGTGCGCAGGCGCAGGAGATTAGGGATGGCAGTTTTCCCATCATCTCGAATCTCAAAGCCGGAGTGGCCAAGGTGGACATCACCCCGCCTGATGCGGCGGAATCCAAAATTGTCGGGCATGTGCGTCAGGTGAGCGGTGTGCGCGATCCGCTGCGTGCAGGAGTTTTGATTCTGGATGATGGCGAGACGAAGGCTGCCATCGTCACGATGGACACGATTGGCGCGTGGGATGACATGGTGAAGGATGCGCGTGCGCGGATCGAGGCGGAAACAGGAGTTCCCTCTGCGAACATCCTCATCTCCGCCTCACACAATCACTCGGGTCCCGGTTACATGGAAAACATGCGATGGGCGGCGGATTTGATCCAAAAACTGGGGCTGGCTGCGAAGGAGGCTGCTGCCAGCATGAAGCCTGTAAACATCGGCTATGGCGAAGATCGTATCAGCTTCGGCATCAACCGCCGCAAAACGTACGATGGCCGGGCGGTGGTGAGTTTGAATCCCGATGGACCCAATGACAAGCGTGTGAAGGTGCTGCGCTTTGACGATGGCCGGACGCTCACACCGCTGGCGGTCATCATGCATGCGGTCTGTCATCCATGCTTTTTCACCTGGGGCGACAAAGGATCGCAGCCGTATCCGAAGGGGTATCCGAAAATGAGCGCCGATTTTCCAGGTGAGGCGCAGACGTTTGTGGAGATGTGCTACTCGCAAAAGACCAGCGCTTTGTTCATGCAGGGCTGTGCCGGAGACATCCGGCCCAATCTGCCCGGGTATCCGTATCGCTGTGCTGATGAGGCGGACATCCAGTGGGCTGGCCGCGATCTTGGCGGCGCGGTGGCGCGTGCAGCGTCATTCAGCATGACGCGTGAGCAACTGCGCAAACGCGAGACCTTTTACCCCATCCGGGTCGCCAGCGAGGTGGTGGAACTGCCAGGTAAAGAGCAGCCGGTGCGCGCTGAACTGATGGCGATGAAAATCGGCCCCTTTCTTCTGCTGACCATGCCGGGTGAGCCGATGGTGGAATATGGTTTTAAACTTGAACAGGCCATCGCCAACCGGGCCACACCCATCATCGTCGGCTATGCGAATGGAAACATCGGCTACATCGCCACGGCGGATGCCCATACGGTGGGCGGCTATGAGCCCAACTTGTCCAAGCTCAAGCCCGAAGCTGAGGCGATCATTTTGAAGAAGCTTGGCGCTCTTGCTGATCGAGTGGTTGGTGATGTGTTTTCGAGTTTCTCGAAACATCCGAAGGATATGCAGAAGCGCGAAGCCGAGGAAAAGGCGCGCCTGCAGTCCGCGCCAGCCGGCTAACCCTGACTTTCTTATCATCATGACCCATCCGCTCGTCTCTTATCCCCAGCTTCCCGACACACCGACTTCACATCTGCCCTTCAGCCCCTGCGTGGTGGTGGGCGATTTGATTTTTGTTTCGGGTCAGGCTTCCGTGGATCAGGAGGGCAACATTGTCAGCGATACTTTCGAAGGGGAGTTTCGCCGCAGCATTGAAAATGTGCGCAAGGTGCTGGAAGCCGCCGGCAGCGATCTTGCCCACGTGGTGCAGACGCGGAACTACGTGCGGGATGCGGAAGACGTGCCTCTGTACAACCAGCTCTACCGCGAATATTTTCCACAACCCTCGCCTGCGCGCACCACGATTATCAACTGCCTGCCGCCCACGCTGCGCTATGAGGTGGAGGCCATTGCCGTTCGCAAAACCAACTGAACTGCTTATGAACAACGACGAAGCAGCACGCCGTGCCTACTGGGCGGATCAAATGGAGCAAGGCTATGCGATTGTGCAGAAGCTGATCGAGTTTCCGGTCAATGAATGTGGCGAGAGGTTTTCTTCGATACCAGATGCCGCGGCCGCGGCGAATGTAGAGATGCTGTTTTCCACCAGCAAGATCGCCGGGGATTTGGACCGCGTCTACTTCCTGCGCGAGAGCCTCGTTCGCGATGTCATCACCATTGGGCGCGAGATGAACGAGCGTGGTTGGATCTTGAAAATTGAGGACGGCTTTCGTTCGCTGGACATGCAGCGGCAGCTTGTGCGCAAGCCGTCGGTGTTTGACACGGTTTTGAAGAAGTGCATTTGGGAGCTCGGAGGAGAGATCCCGAGCACAGAGATGATGTTTCGGCGTGCCATCGTGCTGACGGCCAACATGCCGAAGATCGGGGCGCACATGTCGGGCTCGGCCATCGACATTTCGGTGTTTCGTCGTGATGACGGCACCGAGGTCTGGCGCGGCTATCCTTACCTCGAAATGAGCGAATGCACGCCGATGAGGTCGCCCTTCGTCGCTCCTGAGCATGTCGCCAAACGGCTGGAGATCGCGGCGATGATGGAAAAGCACGGGTTCATTCATTTCCCGTTTGAGTTCTGGCACTTCGATAAAGACGATGCCGGGATGCACATCCTGACTGGGAATCCCGCGCCCTGCCGATTTGGCCCGGTGAACTGGGATCCGCGCACCAACGAAGTCGCGCCCGTGTCAGATCCGCTCGCCCTGCTCAATCCGCTGCCAGTCATCGAAAAAGAAATCGCCGCAGCTTTGGAACGCGTCCGCAATGCATAACTCTATGAAACCACTCCACTTGCTTCTTCTGCTGCCAGCTTTTGCGGCGCTCGGTGCTCCTCCAGCTGCACCGACCAAATCACCGGAAGTGCCAGCGCAACTGCCGCCGCAGATCGAAACGTTGCAGTCGGGCGTCAAACTCACGTTGCTCGCTGAGCATCCGGATCTGGTCACGCCGACGGGCATCGCCGTGGATAAAAACGGGAACATCTATTCGATTTCCTGCCACACGCATTTCCGGCCGGAAGACTATGATGGACCGGTGCATGATGAGGTGCTGGTCTTTGATGCGAACGGCAAGAACCGCCGGGTGTTTTACAACAAGACTGATGCGACGATGCATGTGGAGATCGGGCCAGATGGCTGGATCTACCTCGCGGAGCGGGACCGCGTGCTGCGTGTGAAGGACACCAATGGTGATGGCGTGGGTGATTTGGAGGAGAATCTGGCCACGCTCGATTCCGTGGCAGATTATCCACACAACGGACTGAGCGGCATGGCCTGGAATCCTGATGGTGGCCTTGTCTTTTCGCTTGGTGAAAATTTTGGCAAGGACTGGACACTCACGGCCAAAGATGGCTCCAAAGTCAGCGGACTTGGTGAGGGCGGGGTGTTTCGATGCACGGCGGATGGTGCGCAGATGCGCCGCATTGCCCGTGGTTTCTGGAATCCCTTTGGACTGATGGTGCGCAAAGATGGTGAGATCTTTGCTGCTGAAAATGATCCCGGCAGCAGACCACCGTGCCGGTTGTTGTATGTCGTTGAAGGCGCGGACTACGGTTTTCAGTGGGTGTATGGCAGCGCGCCGGTGCATCCTTTCGTGGCATGGAACGGAGAACTGCGCGGTACGCTTGGTATGGTGCATCCTTCTGGCGAAGGCCCCTGTGCCATTGTGGAACTCGGTGGCGGTGTATTGATCCCGAGCTGGAGCGATCACAGCATTGATTACTTTCCTCTCACACGAAAAGGTGCGGGTTACAATTCAGAACGCGTTCCGCTGGTCAAAGGCAGTGATTTCTTCCGGCCAACGTGCATGGCGGTCGGTCCTGATGGTTCCTATTATCTCAATGACTGGGTGTTCAGTTCTTATCCCATTCATAAGCGTGGGCGTCTTTGGAAGCTGGAGATCGACAAAGCGAAAGCGTCCTGGGTGAAAGACCAACCGGATGCGCTGAATGATGATGCGCGTCTTGCTGATGATCTGCGCACTGGCAAAGCCACGCTGGATGCCAACAAACTTCTCCAGCTTGCGCGAGGCAAGGATGCGTATCTGGCTGATGCCTCTTTGACTGCGCTGGCGCGTGTAAAGTGGACGGTTGATAAGCTGAAACAGCTGCCGGCTCAAGATCGTCTCTGGGCCTTCGTGGCTCTGCGGCGGGTTGATTTGAGTGACGACCAATGGGTGAGCGCCTTCTTGGGTGATGGCGATCCTGAAATGCGTTTCGAGTGCCTGCGCTGGATTGCGGATGCGGTTTTGACCAAGTTCACGACGCAGGTGGAGGCGATGCTGTCAGACTCGACGCTCGACTATCATCTGTTTGAAGCCGTTCTGGCCACTTGGAACACGCTGCGCGGTGATCCTGCCGCAGGTGTGACGAATCCCGAGGTGCTCGTCGAGCGCATCATCAATCCCAAGACGCCCGCACGCCTTAAAGGGTATGCGCTTCGTCTTGCGCCAGCAGCGCACAAGCAACTCACGGTGCCGTTGCTGCGTGAGCTTTTTGCTGCAGGCGATTCCGTGCTGTCTCAGGAAGTGGTGCGCACGCTGGTGGCACGCAATGCCGATGATGCGCGCGCGGTGCTGGCGGAGTTTGCTGCCGATGAATCACAAAAAACGGAGGTGCGTGCGGATGCCATCGTGGGGCTCGCAAGCTCGACCAAAGCAGAAGAACAGGCTCTGCTGGTGAAAATGGCTGCTGGCAAGGAGGGTGGTCTGCGCGATGAAGCGCGGCGCGCACTGCGCTACACCGACAAGGACAAGTCGTTTGTGATGAGCACGACCCGCCCTGTGTTTGATGACACTGCGGCGTGGCTGAAACTGCTGGATGCGCTGCCTGGCAAGGCGGATGTGGAAGCAGGGCGTCGCATTTTCTTCCATTCCAAGGTCGGTCTTTGCGCCACGTGCCATCGTCACAGCGGGCGCGGCAATGTGGTGGGGCCTGATTTGAGCCTTGTCTCGAAGCAGGGAGATCGCGCGGCGATTTTGCGCTCTATTCTTGAGCCCAGCCGCGAGGTGGCCCCGCAGTACTACCCCTCGCAGGTGAAGCTCAAGGACGGCACTGAGTTTATTGGCATCATGCTGCGTTCTTCCAATACGGAGGTGTTCCGTGATCTCACCGGCAAGGAGCGCTCCTTCCCGCAGACGGACATTGTGAAGCGCACGGAGCTGAAAACATCCATCATGCCGCAAGGACTCGTGGTGTCGCTGACGGATGAGGAATTGCGCGATTTGCTGGCGTTTCTCACCGTTCATTAAGAGGCAAGCGTCTGAGTACGGTTGGTTGTGTTTTGGTATGAGAATCCGCTCTATTGAGTTCGTATTATCGAGTCATGAAATCTGTTGTCTGCGCTCTGCTCCTCACTGCTCCTTCACTTTTGGCTCAACAAGGCGCATGATCCGTTTCATGCGCGGGCCCTGGTACTTGATGATGGAAAAACGACGGTGGCCATGGTCGTGGTGGATGTTCTGGGTGCGGGGCCGGATGTGCTCAATGAGGCGAAGGCCATTGCAGCGGCAAAGACAGGCATGGCGGCGGACAAGATGCTCATCAGTTCCACGCACACGCACAGCGGTCCTTCGGTAAACACACGCAGCGAGATGGCGGCGCGTTATTACAAACGGTTTGTGGAGGGTATCGCTGAATCAATCATCAATGCGCATGCGGCTCTGAGGCCGGCATCGCTCGGTGCGGCGGCGCATCCTCTTGCAGATGAGGTTTTCAATCGTCGCTGGTATTTGAAGCCAGGGAAAATGCCGCTGAATCCCTTTGGCCGGATGGACAAGGTGAAGATGAATCCCGACACCGACCCGAACACACTGGATCATCCCGCTGGACCCACGGATCCTGACATCACCATCATTTCAGTGCAGGATGCCAAGCGTAAGCCCATTGCCATTTATGCGAACTACTCGCTGCATTACGTTGGGGGTGCGCCCGAAGGCGAGATGTCTGCGGATTACTTTGGTGAGTTTGCCCGTGTCATGCCTTCGCGAGTGCGTGGCGATGAGAACTTCGTGGCAATGATGTCGAACGGGACCTCCGGCGACATCAACAACATTCCCTTTGGCGTGACGCGCCCGCCGCGTGAGCCGTTTGAGCAGATCCGCATTGTGGCGCAGAAGGCGGCGGATACGGCTTGGTTTGCGCAGCGGAAGATCGAAAAACATCGCGGTGATGTGACGCTGGGCATGCTCCAGCGTGAGATCACGCTCAAGTTTCGCCGCCCGTCCGAACAGGATGTTGCTGAGGCAAAAGCTGTCCTCGCGGTGAAGGACAAGGAGGCGGTGGAGAAACTGCCACGTCTGGCGAAAAACTATGCGGGTAGTGTCGTTGCCGCTGCGGAGCGCAAGGAGGAAACGATCACAGTGCAGTTGCAAGCCATCCGCATCGGCGATCTTGTGGTGTGCGGCATTCCGTTTGAGACTTTCGTGGAAATCGGTCTCGACTTGAAAAAGCGCAGCCCGTTTCCTCAAACAATGGTCGTTGGTTTGGCCAACGGTCGTCACGGTTATCTGCCCACTTTGGAGCAGCACAAACTCGGAGGTTATGAGACCTGGCTGGGCACAAATCAGGTGCAGGAGGACACGAGTGTGATTCTCACGGACAACCTGCTGGAGATGCTGGCGGAATTGAAGAAGGCGGACTGAACGTTACTACGCCGTTGGGACGGAGATCACGATTTCCAGGCCGGTCGGTTCGCGCAGTTTCGCGGTCACAGTGCCACGGCAGGCTTCGATGCAGCGCTTGGTGATGGCAAGGCCGAGGCCGCTGCCGCCGGTGGAGCGGCGGCGCGCGGCTTCTGGACGATAGAAGGGTTCGAACAAGCGGGGCAATGTTTCTGGCGGCACACCCGGGCCTTGATCGGTAATGCGGATGACGGTTTGGCCATGCTGCTTCCCGGCATGAATCTGAACGGGACCCGAATCAGCTGCGTAGCGTGCGGCATTGCGCAGGACGTTGCCGATGGCGCGGTCGAGAGCGTCGCGCAGTGAATGCACCTGCAGATCCGTGGACACAGCAAGCTGGATATCAGCCTCAGGGGCTTCACGGGCGATGACGGCCACGATCAAATCATGCAGGTTGATGTCTTCGGCGGTTTCGCGTTCGGGCAGCGTTTTGGCCTTGGAGAAGGCGAGCACTTCTTCAACAAGCTTCGCCATGTGCTGGAGTTCGGCGTCGAGTTTTTTCAGATACCCGGCCTGCTCTGGCGTGCTGCGTTGTTCCACCACTCCAAGCGCCATCTGCATGCGCGCGATCGGCGAGCAGAGCTCATGAGCCACGTCCGCGGTGATGCGGCGTTGCTCCGCGACGTATTCGCCGAGCTGTGCGGCCATGGTGTTCACGGAGGAGGACAGCTCGCCCAGTTCGTCGTTGCGGCTGCGTGAGACACGCTCCCCAAAGTTTCCCTGCGCGATGCGACCTGCGGCGTGGTTGAGACGTCCAATAAAGCCGGTGATGCCGCGCACAAAGGGCATCCAGACGAGCGCGGAGAGCAGCAGCGCTGCGGCGGCGAGACCAAGCCAAGGCCATAGATCGAAAAAGAGGCCGCCTCCGGTAATGGTGTTTGAGACCATCAGCAATGTCAGTGGGAGGTGATCGCTCTGCTGGGTGAGATCGAGGTGTACGCCTGCCCAATAGTGTGCGGGATCACCGGCGCGCAGCATGAAGCGCGGTTTGGGAGGTGCATCAGAGGGGCGCTTTCTGGCAACGCCGGGTGGAGGGCGTCGTGGCGGCGGGCGGTCGTTCGGGCCGCGTTTGTCGATGAGTTTTGGCAGAACTTCCGGAGGAACTTGAACCTGAGTGCCCATGATCTGGGATCCGTTGCTGCTGAAAAGAGCGAAGGTCACATCATACTGCGAGCCATGCCGCTGCAGGGCTTCTGGCCATTGCTGTTCGGGGAGCTGTGAGAGCTCGTCCGTGAGGCTGTCGCCTATGGCGGATACGCGCTCGCCTGCCTCCCCAGAAAGCATCCAGTCCAGGCTCATGCGAAACTGCATGCTGAGGAATCCAAACACGAGGAATGCCAGCACCAGAAGATTCACCCCGAACCAGAGCAAAATCTTCAGATACAATGGCAGGCGCAGGCGGCTCACGAGGGGTCAGCGGGTGGGCGTGACGAGCTGGTAGCCGTAGCCGCGCACGGTCTTGATGAACTGCGGGTTCTTTGGGTCGTCCCCCAGCTTGCGGCGCAGTGTGGAAATATGCATGTCGATGGCACGATCAAACACATCCCATTCACGGTCGGCGACGTCTTCGATGAGCTGCTCGCGGGTGCGCACGCGGCCATGGGCCTTAGCCAGTGAGAGCAGCAGGCCGAATTCTGCCGGAGTGAGTTCCAAGGGCGTGTCGCCGAGAACGACCCCATGCGAGTCCACATTGATGCGCAGCGGGCCGATGACGATCTCCTTCATGGGCGCCTGGCTGGAAGTTTCTGCCACCCAGCCGGAGCGCCGCAGCACGGCACGCAGCCGGGCGAGAAGCTCACGAGATGAAAAAGTTTTTGGCAGATAATCGTCTGCTCCTAGTTCAAGACCGACGATGCGATCCACCTCTTCACCACGACCTGTGAGCATCATCACGGGCACCTTGGATTTAGAGCGGATGCGCCGCAGCACTTCAAAACCATCACACCCGGGCATCATCACATCGAGGATGATTGCATTCCACGGTTCGCTGAGGGCGCGTTCTGCTCCACTGTTGCCCTCGTGTTCGCACTCGACCTCAAAGCCCATCGGCTTCAAGTAATCGGCCACGAGCTGGGAAAGCTCGGTGTCGTCGTCGATGACGAGAATGCGCGTGACGGGTGGCATGATGCAACTATCACCAGCGGCTTATCCTTGTGCCAGCATCTTTACAGGACTCTGACAAAAGAACTCGATGTTTGGAATGCTGTTTCAGAAATCAGTTCTTGCCCGCTCGTGCTGGCTTGTCATGCTCGCTAAGCAAAGCCAATGAACCTGATAGTAATCCCACCCTACGTCAGAGACTCGTCGATCCGAGTGACACCATGCGAAGACGTTGCTGCTTTGACTTTTAGAACACAGCCAGGTGGAGGGAATTTCTAATGGCCTGGGTTTCATTGAACTGTCCGCAGTGCTCCGCGCCGCTCCCGCGAGTGGCCATCTGGAGAGCGGTGAAATGCGCGTCTTGCGGCGCACTCATCAACAGGACGGAGTCAATGGTGATGCGTGATTCGTTTCGTCAGGCTCTGGTGAGAGCGCGTCAAGGCCATGAAGCCCCTGGCAGCGACCTTCGATGTGGAGGAGAAAACTATCGTTTGATTCAAGTTCTGGGGAGCGGCGAGGTCTCCCAGGTCTATCTTGCCCGAAGAATCGGTGTGCAGCCGTTTTTGGCGACGCTCAAAACTTCTTCCGCGCCTGCTGCTGCGGCCCTTTATGCCCGTGAGGCAGAGGTACTGCGTGAACTGCAGGCATCGCAAAGCGGTGCGGCCAGTGTTTATGCCGCCCAACGTCTGCCGGAAGTCATTGCGCAAGGACCGGTGGAGGGAAGTGCCTCCAAGCAGGCTCTCGTGCTGCGGCATCCCATCGGCTACTGGGGGAGTCTGGCGGCCTTGAGCGAACGTTTCTCACAGGGAGTTGATCCACGGCATGCGGTATGGATCTGGAGACGAATGCTTGATGTGCTGCATTTTGTGCATGCCCAGGGCTGGGCCCATGGGGATGTGCGGCCTGAGCATGCGTTGGTGCATGCCGAGGACCATGGTGTTCGCCTGATCGGCTGGGCTTCGGCGAAAAAGCATCTGACTGAGAAAGATCAGGCCACGGATTTGCTGCGTTGCGCAAGGGTGGTGCGGGTTTTGGTGTGC
>JAPLUN010000195.1 GCA_026397715.1 Verrucomicrobiota bacterium | reverse complement strand
ACGCTTGTCATTCCTGAAAAGTCTGAGCAGGCGTTTGTGAGCCGTGGAATGAATCTGGCGGCCTGAAAGGCCGACCTTAATACAGCCGGTAACCAGGAAATGGTTTGCCGCCACGGAGGTGAGAAGCCTCCCGAAGAAAGGAATAGTCAACCATCTTCGAAGTCGAAGGCAAGGCCCCCTATGCCAGATTCGGCGGGGCGCGAACCGTAAGACGAGGACTGCGAGGTGAAGGGTAAAGCGCCCTGAATCCGAGAACGAGCCCCGAAATTATCAATGAGACCGGCCGATCCCTTGGCTGTGGGCGCAGGCAACAGGTGTGGAAGCGACAATGACGAGCTTCCACATCCGCTCCGGGGTCGCAGATGGCATCGAGCAGATCCAATGGCAGCAGAGCAACCTGGCGGCGTCCCGGTTCTTGGTTCAAGGCGCGAGCCTTGAGCCGAGTATGCGTTCCCGACCAAAAGGAGGGGCGCAAAAGGCACGGGACGTTTGCGATCGAGGGCGGTTTAGCGATGAGACCGGGTAATGCCGGTGGAGTGAAGCCCTCGACGTTTCTTGACACGCGGTCGGAGAAACATCCCCCTCATGCAAAGGAGAATTCGGGATGGCCACGCAACTGACGCGGATCAGACAGAAGGCGGAGCAGGACGGGAACATGGTGTTCACGTCGCTGTATCACCACGTTTACGACGTGGATAATCTGCTGGGCTGTTACGAAGACACGCCGGCCGGCAAGGCCAGCGGGTTTGACGGTGAGACCAAGGAGTCCTATGGCCACAATCTGCGCGAGAGACTGGCGAAGCTGTCGGGGGCGCTGGCTCAAATGAGCTACGTGCCCCCGCCCACGCTCAGGAGGTATATCCCCAAGGCGGGCAGCGACAAGCTGCGGCCGCTGGGGATCTCCTGTTTCGAAGCCAAACTGGTGGAGAGATCGCTCAAACAGACTCTGGAGCAGATTTACGAGCCCGCGTTTGTGGACAGCAGCCACGGCTACCGTCCCCAAAGGCGGGCGCATCAGGCCGTGGACGCGGTGGGCCGGTGCATCCAGCAGGGCAAGGTCAACTATGTCGTGGAGGCGGACATCAAAGGCTTCTTTGATCACGTCAACCACGAATGGCTGCTGAAGTTCCTGCGCCACCGGGTCGGAGACGAACGGGTCTTGAGAATGATCGAAAGATTCCTCAAGGCCGGGATCATGGAGGAGGGCCTTGTGCGCGCCAGCGAAGAAGGCACTCCCCAGGGCAGCGTGCTGTCTCCACTGCTTTCCAACGTCTATCTGCACTACGCCCTTGACCTGTGGTTCCAGGTGCGGGTGCGCAAGGCCTGTTACGGCGAAGCCTATTATTTCCGGTATGCCGACGATTTTCTGGCCTGTTTTCAGTTCAAGGACGAAGCCGAGCGTTTCCTGAAGGAAGTCGGCGAGCGTCTTGGACAATTTCACCTGGAGCTGGAGCCCAGCAAGACGCGCTTGCTGGCCTTCGGACGCTTCACGGCCGCCAACGCCGCCAAGGAAGGGGGAAAGCCCCAGACGTTTGACTTTCTGGGATTCACCTTTTACTGCGGCGCGACACGGCGGGGAACGTTCAAGGTCAAACGCAAGACGGCGGCGAAGAAGTTCCGGCACAAGCTGAAGGAAGCCAAGGAATGGCTGAAAAAGGTCAGGAGCCGTGTGCGGCTGCCCGAGATCATGGCGACGGCGCGGCGGAAACTGGAAGGACACCTCAACTACTATGGGATCACCGACAACCTGCCCGAATGCGCGAGCTATCGGACTGGTTTCATCAGTATTCTTTTCAAATGGCTGAATCGAAGAAGCCAGCGGAAAAGCTACACCTGGGAACAGTTCAATCAAATGCTCAAGACCTATGGCAAGCTTCCGGAGGTCAGCCGGAAGGTGGACCTGTGTCCGTTTCGTAAGGCGAGTCTGAGCTAAAGAAACGAAGAGCCGGATGTGGGAAAGCCGCTAG
>JAPLUN010000540.1 GCA_026397715.1 Verrucomicrobiota bacterium | reverse complement strand
ATCGCCGATGTCTGCGCGAGCTTCGGCATCGAAGCCGAGCGCGGCTCCAGCTCCAAGCCCGAGAAAGGCATGAGCGCCCTCATCGCCCTCGCCGCCAAGGCGCGTGAAGGCTACGAGATCGGCATCACCCCTGATGGTCCGCGCGGTCCCCTGCATCGTGTGCAGCCCGGCATCGTGAAGCTCGCCCAGCTCACCGGCGTGCCCATCATTCCCGTGCACATGCACTACAGCCACGCCATCCAGTTCAAGACCTGGGATGAATTCCTCCTGCCCCTGCCCTTTTCCAAAGTCACCCTCGTCTTCGACAAACCGCATCACATCCCGCGCCGCATGACCGAGGACGAGTTTGAGCAGAAGCGCCTCGACCTCGAAAACGTCATGCGGGCCGGTTCGCATTCCAAGTAATGCTCCTCGCTTTCTACAAGCCCTTCGACGTCCTCTCCCAGTTCACCCAGGAGCATCCCTCCCACCGCACCCTGGCCGAATTCGGCTTCCCGCCGGACGTCTATGCCATCGGCCGCCTGGATCGCGACTCCGAAGGCCTCCTGCTCCTCAGCGACGAAGCCCGCTGGAACGACCGCCTCCTCAATCCCCGCCACGCCCACCCGCGCACCTATCACGCCCAGGTGGACGGCCAGATCTCCGACGAAGCCCTGCGCAAGCTCCGCGCCGGCGTCGATTTGAAGGAATTCCACTCCCTGCCCTGCAAAGCCCAGCGTCTCGACCCCGAGCCCGCTCATCCCTCACGCGATCCCCCCATCCGCGTCCGCAAAAACATCCCCACCTCCTGGCTCGAGCTCACCCTCACCGAAGGCAAAAACCGCCAGGTCCGCCGCATGACCGCCGCCGTCGGTTTTCCCACCCTCCGCCTCCTCCGCGTCAGCTTCGGCAGCCTCAAACTGGCCGATTTGGGCCTCAGCGCCGGCCAGTGGCGGGAGTTGACCCCCAGTGAAGCCAGCACTCTTGTCCGATGAATCGTTTCATGGAGAGCAGGAGTGCCAGCTTGCGCATGAACCCCTTGTCCGCAAAGCTCACCTTGATGAAAACAAACGCACGTTCGCTCTTTGTCTTCCTCATCGGAATCACTTTTTCATCTTGCGGAATGGTTGCCCATTCGACGCGTGATCCAAGACCAACAGGGCATCCCGTGCGGTTTGAAAAGCTCCGACGGGACTACTCGATTGATGGTGGCAGTGAACGCCTTTTGGGAACCACTATGTTTCGAGGAACAACCTATCTCGTCTCTTACTATCTAGGGTTAGCGGGAGACGACACTATTGCCGGGTGGAAGAGGATATATCTTTCCTTTGAAATGCCCAAGCCATGAAAATGAACCCGCGTGAGCATAGGCGGCCTGCGCCTGAGTGATTTGGCCCTCGTGTCCGGCAAATGGCGCGCACAGCCCCCCTTCAGCAGCAACAACTTCTGCACAGATCCTTGGCCAACTGGCCGTCTACGCCTCCTCGCTTCGCGATTTCCCCGCTTGCGCCCCCGCCCCGCCGTGCCATTTTCCGCGCCCTTTCCCCAACCCCAGCATGGCACTCATCGTCCAGAAATACGGCGGCACCTCCGTCGGCAATCCCGAGCGAATCCGCAATTGCGCACGTCGCATTCTGGAAACCCAGCGCGCGGGCAATCAGGTCGTCGCCGTTGTCTCCGCCATGTCCGGCGTCACGGACAATCTGATCCGGCTGGCCAAAGAAGTCTCCCCGGAGCGCGAACCCATCGAGCGTGAGATGGACGTCCTCCTCGCCACCGGCGAGCAGACCACCATCGCCCTCACCGCCATGGCCATCAACGCCCTCGGCGGCAAGGCCGTCTCCCTCACCGGCGCGCAGGCAGGCATTTCCACCGACCGCGTCCACACCAAGGCCCGCATCGTCAACATCACCCCGGACGCCGTGAAGCAGATGCTCGACGAAGGCAACATCGTCATGCTCGCCGGCTTCCAAGGCGAAACCGCCAGCGGCGAAATCACCACCCTCGGCCGCGGCGGCAGCGATCTGACCGCCATCGCCATGGCCGCAGCCATCAAGGCCGACCTCTGCCAGATCTACACCGACGTGGACGGCGTTTACACCTGCGACCCCCGCGTCGTGAAGACCGCGCAAAAAATCGCCGAGATCAGCTACGAAGAGATGCTCGAAATGGCCTCCTCCGGCTCCAAGGTGATGCAGAGCCGCAGCGTCGAGTTTGCCAACAAATTTGGTGTGCGCTTTGAAGTGCGCAATAGCATGAACAACAACCCCGGTACCATCGTGAAAGAAGAATCCCCCGGCATGGAGTCTGTCGTCGTACGCGGCGTCAGCCTCGAGCGCAACCAGGCCAAAGTCACCATCGACGACGTCGCCGACCGCCCCGGCATCAGCGCCGCCATCTTTGGCGCCATCGCCACCGCCAACATCACGATCGACATGATCGTGCAGAACGTCAGCTTCGACGGCATCACCGACATCTCCTTCACGCTCAGCGGCGCAGACCTCGCCAAGGCCGAAACCGTGCTCAAAGAAGTGCTCCCCGGCCTCGGTGAAAAAGCCCAGCTTCGCACCCAGAGCAGCATCGCCAAGGTCAGCGTCGTCGGCATCGGCATGCGCAGCCACAGCGGCGTCGCCGCCAAGATGTTCAAGGCCCTCGCAGACGCCAAGATCAACATCCAGATGATCTCCACCAGCGAGATCAAGACCGCCGTCATCGTCGACGAAGCCGAAGTCGAAAACGCCGCCCGCGTCGTCCACACCGCCTTCGGCCTCGACGCCTGATAGTGACGCGGGCACTCCTGACCGCACCCACGGCACCGGCCCCCAACCGCAACGCCCTAGTCTTACCACAATTCGGTGAAACCGGGTCTATTTCGGAGCCGATGAAAGTTCGGCTCTGAAGAAGAGCCTTTGTTTTCAGTGGGAGACCTCAAGGCAAATCGGCAGTCAATGCTTGCATGCCCGCCCTACGTAGGATGGGTGTGGCGACAGCCCGCCCGTCCATCAGCGTGCGGCAACGCGCCATGACACACGAACACGTCCTGGTGCTCGGACGGATTGGCGGAGGGACTTGTGGAGCGAACAAGCGGTTGCGACGCCAAACACATCCAACCTACGACCGGATCGCCACGCTACCCGCGCACCAACCTGCTCAGACCCGTTTTCACTGGCTCGTGGCATCACTTCCCGCGGTGCAGGTTCAGGACATAGGTAACACAAAAGGTTCAGGAGAAGGGTAACACATTTGGGCTCCGTCAGGAGCTAAAATGGACACATGCCGTGGCAAACAAGCACCCAAATGGACCAGAAAACTGAATTCGTATTGAAAGCATTGAACACTGATAATTTTCGCCGCTTATGCCGTGACTACGGCATCAGTGCGAAGACCGGCTACAAGTGGAAGGAGCGCTTCATGGCGCAGGGGCTGGGCGGCCTCAACGAAGAGAGCCGCAGGCCGCAAAGCAGTCCGGAAGCGCTGAGTGAAGAAGAGACCTGCGCCATCATCCGGCTCAAAGCGCGGCACCCGCACTGGGGGCCGGCCAAGCTGCGGGAGATCTACGCGCGCAACCATGGAGCAGAGGCCACAGCCAGCCTGAGCAGCTTCAAGCGCGTCTTGGAGCGAGCAGGAATGGTAGCCAAGCGTGCTGTCAGAGTGGTCCGCGGCCCCGGCGAGCGACTCAACAGCGGTCGGCGCGCGCAGGCGCCCAACGAAGTGTGGAGCGTGGACTTCAAGGGCTGGTGGCATGACGCGCACAACAAGCGGTGCGAGCCGTTGACCGTGCGCGACGAGCACAGCCGCTACATCCTGGAAATCCAGCGCATGGACAGTGCGGCCACCGAGCCGGTGTGGGCATGCTTTGAGCGGCTCTTCGAGCGTCATGGCCTGCCGCAGGCCATCCGCAGCGACAACGGCTCCCCCTTCGCCAGCGTGCGCGGGGTGCTGGGCTTGAGCAAGCTCTCCGCGCGCTGGACAGCGCTGGGCATCGGGCTTGAGCGCAGCCGTCCAGGTTGTCCGCAGGACAACGGCGCGCATGAGCGCATGCACCGTGACATGAGTCTTGAGTTGCAGCGCAGCCCGCAGGGCTGGAGTCAGGCAGCGCTGGAGACGTGGAAAGAAGAGTTCAACCACCAACGGCCGCATCAGGCCCTGGGCATGAAAACGCCATCCGAGATCTACACCCAAAGTGCGCGGCGTTACCCGGGCCTGCCTGAAGATCTGGAGTATGCAGGCATGGCACAAACCAGACGCATCAACACCGGCGGCTGTTTGGTATGGAACCGGCGGGACATCTTTGTCTCCACAGCCATTGCACACTGGAGCGTGGGCCTGCAACCCACAGCGCATGGCCTATGGGACCTCTACTTTGCCAACCTGCTGCTCGGCCAGATCGAGCCATCGACCTTCAGCTTCATTCGAGCCGCTAGCGGCTCGAATGAAGCTGAAAACCGCGCATCAAGCGCTAACCTCAACCCGTAACCCAAATCACGGCATGTGTAACCTATGTCCTGAACCAAATGTGTTACCCATGTGCTGACTGCGCCCCGCGCATGTGACGACTTGCTGCACGAAGTTTTCTTCCCGCGCACCTCAAAAAAACAAAACCCCGGCTCGCGCCTAAACGCGAAACCGGGGAAATGAAAAAACACCGACGCGGCGGACTACGCGCTGCGCTTCAGGTAATACTGCTGATACACGTTTTCGTTCAGCTTCAGCTTGGCGCGGAGGCTGTCCAGGGCGGCAGGAGCACCAGTGAACTGGATGTTGATGAAGTGGCCGCCTTCGACGTGACGTGGGTTGAAGGGGAACTTGCGTTTGCCCATGTTGTCGATCTGCTCAAGCTTAAGACCGGACTTTTCCATGTCTTTGCTGATGGTGCTGACGAGGGAGTCAACGGTTTCTTCTTTGCCTTTGGTGTCGAGCACGATGAGTGCCTCGTATTTGCGGTTCATAGGTGGTGTGGTTTCGGGGGTTAAGATTCGGTTTGTCGGTTGAAGACATTCATGGCGGTTTCCAGGCCGCGATCAACAGCAGAAAGCACGGCATCAGCCGCACGCTGAATGACAGTTTGCAGCACAGGCCTCTCTTCGGCGCTGAATTTGCCCAGCACATGGCCCACCATGCGTTCACCGGCAGGGCGGCCATCCGCTGGAGAGATTCCGACTTTCAGTCGTGGAAATTCGTCCGAGCCGAGTGAGGAAATGAGGGAACGGATGCCGTTGTGGCCGCCAGCAGATCCGCTGGCACGAAAACGCAGACGGCCCAGCGGCAGATCCACATCGTCGTAGACCACCAGCGTTTGCGCCGGTGTAGCTTTGTAAAAATGAGCAACCGCTTGCACCGAACGACCGCTGTCGTTCATGAACGTAAGTGGCTTGAGCAGGTACCCGCCGGTGAATTTTGCCACCAGACCGGTCCACCGCTTTTCCTCGCGGAAAGCGGCTCCCATGCGTCTTGCGATTTCGTCCAGCACCATAAATCCAATGTTGTGGCGTGTGTCTCGGTAGGTTTCGCCGGGATTGCCGAGGCCCACAATGAGACGCGGCGCGTTCACGCCGCTGCTCGTTGTATCCGCTCCGGAAGCCACATCTTGGAAAAGGTGCGGAGATTACTTCTTGGCAGCTGGCTTGGCGGCGGCAGCACCAGCGGCAGGCTTGGCGCCGGCAGCAGGAGCGGCGGCAGCGCCAGCGGCTGGCTTGGCACCTGCAGCAGGGGCGGCGGCGGCGGTAGGCTCAGGCTCGACTTCGACCTTGGGCTCTTCGCACATGACGATGACCACATCGCCACCCAGGTGGCAGGTGACACCTGCAGGGAAGGTGATTTCGCGGACGTGAATGCCCTGGCCAACTTCGAGGCCGGTGACGTCGATGTCGATGCTTTCTGGCAGATCCTTCGGAAGGCAGCGGACTTCGATTTCGTGATGGATGGCTTCCACCAGTCCACCCTGCTTGAGGCCTTTGGCTTCGCCGATCATGGCAACAGGCACGTTGGCGTGAATTTCTTCATCAGCAGCAACGGCATGGAAATCAATGTGGAGGATGCCACCGCGGAGGTAGTCGTGCTGCACTTCCTGCACCAGCGCGAGCTGCTCTTCGGTGGAACCGGCGATCTTCAGCGAGACAAGAATGTTGTCCGAGGCGCTGCCTTCAAGAAGCTTCGAGAAAGTTTTGCCGTGCACCTGGATGCTGGAGGGCTTCACCTTGCGACCATAGAGGGCGGCTGGAATGGTGCCTGCCTTGCGCATGCGTTTGACGGCACCGGTGCCGGATTGGGTGCGGACTTCTGCCTGGAGATCGAGAATTTTAGCCATGGTCGGGGTTCCTCACTGGAGGAGATTAAGTTTTGGAAAAAGGGCGCGGAGAATACACGCCTACCCCCGCGTGTCAAACAGGGATGTGACAGACTCGTTCCCGTGGATGCGGGCAATGGCCTGCGCCAGCAGGGGAGCGATGTCCAAAGCGGTGACTTTATCTCCCGTTGCCTGCGGGGTCGAATTCGTGGCCAGCAGCTCGACAATCGGCGATTTGGCGATGCGATTCCGGCCTTTCTCTCCCAGCACGGCGTGCGACACACCGGCATAAATCTTTTTCGCCCCGTGCTTCAGCAGCAGGTCGGCGGCCGCAGTCAGCGTCCCGGCCGTTTCAGTCAGGTCATCCACCAGAAGAACATTTTTCCCAGCCACGTCACCAATGACGCTATGAGCCTCGACTTCTTCCGCACTCACCCTGTTTTTGGCCACAATCGCCATCGGAGCACCCAGCGCCTTCGCAAAGGCATGCGTCATTTTGATGCCGCCCACGTCAGGAGAGACCACCACGAGATCGCTGATTTCACGCTCGCGAATCGTCTTCATCAACACGGGAGCCGCATACAGATGATCCACAGGAATGTCGAAGAAACCCTGAATCTGCCCGGCGTGCAGATCCACCGTGAGCACTCGGTTCACCCCGGCCGCCACCAGCAGGTTCGCCACCAGCTTCGCCGTGATCGGCACCCGCGGGCGGTCTTTACGATCCTGTCGCGCATAGCCAAAGAACGGCAGCACTGCAGTGATTCGGTTGGCGCTCGCACGGCGCACGGCATCCACCATGATGAGCAGTTCCATCAGGTTCTGGTTCGTCGGCGGGCAGGTCGGCTGCACAATAAAAACATCACCGCCGCGGATGTTCTCATGGATTTGCACGAAGGTCTCGCCGTCCGGAAACGTGGTCAGCTCCGCGGCACAGAGGGCCATGTTCAGGTTTTGGGCAATCGACTTCGCCAGCGTCGGATGGGCGGAGCCGCTTAAGATCTTCAGACTTTCATTCATGGGGCGCGGAGTTAGGCGAGTCTGTCACAGAAATCAACCCATCGCGTCATTCCGCGTCTCAATGCTTGTGCTTCCAGACAACTTCTCGTACCTCTGGAGGTAAATCTGCTACTAAATTGGCATCCCATTCCCTAGCCCAGCCATGAGTGATTCCTCCAACTCCATTCCTCCGCCGAAGACCACCGGCGGTGGCTGGCGCTGGGAACCGCCCACACCGGCGGAATTGCAGGAGATTCTGCCACAATATGAAGTTCACATGCTCGTCGGCCGTGGCGGCATGGGGGCCGTCTACAAAGGCCTGCAGCTCAGCCTGGATCGCGCCGTCGCCATCAAACTGCTCCCACCGGCCATCGAACGGCAGGATCTCGCCTTTGCCGAGCGCTTCAAAAACGAGGCCCGCCTGATGGGCCGCATGAATCATCCCGCCATCGTCAGCGTGTATGATTTCGGCCGCACCTCGGACGGCCAGCTCTATTTTGTCATGGAGTACGTCGATGGCACCGACGTCCAGCGCATGATCGCCCGCGAAGGCAAACTGCCACCCGAGCACGCCCTCGCCATCACCGCGCATTTGTGCGATGCCCTCGGCTACGCTCACAAGCAGGGCATCGTGCATCGTGATATCAAACCCTCCAATGTCCTCATCGACATCGAAGGCCGCGTCAAAGTCGCCGACTTCGGCCTCGCCAAACTTTCTGACAAAACACAGAACTCCGGCCTCACTCAAACCGGCATGACCATGGGCACCCCCGATTATGTGGCGCCTGAAGCACTCACGTTAGGCTCGGATGTGGACGGCCGTGCGGACATCTATGCCGTCGGCGTCATGCTGTATCAGATGCTCACCGGCGACATCCCGCGCGGCATGTTCAAAATGCCGTCGCAGAAATTTCAAAGCATCGATCCCCGCTTTGACGCCATCATCCGCCGCGCCTTGGAACACGACCGCGAGGAGCGCTATCAAAGCAGCCACGAATTGCGTCAGGCGCTGGACATCATTCTGACCACGCCCCGCGCCGTCTCAGGTCAGGAATCCAGCGCCGTGCTGCCTAAACAACCCCCGCAGACACCCGGCCGCACCGTCGTTCCCTCCTCACGCAATCCCGGCTCCGCGCAGCAGCGCACCGCACCAAAGCCCGATCCGTATCAGGCGCCACCACCATCCAAAGCAGCCTCCTCTTCGACGATGCCCTACGTCATCGCCGCGCTGCTCATGCTCGGCGGCGGCGGCTGGTTCATCGCCAATCGCCAGCACCCGGCCATTCCGCCCAATCCGTTTGAGACTGCCGAAGAGACGCCTGTCACCCCTCCCCCGGCACCCACACCGAAGATCGCCACCACTCCTTCCCCGCAATCAAAGCCAACACCGCCGCCAGTCACGCCCACCTACACTCCGCCACCGGTGAAACCTGCTCCCCCAAGCAGCACACCACCCGCGATGGCACCGACCACGCCACCCGCCACTCAAGTTCCGCCCCCCTCTCCTCCAGCCACCACCAATGAGTCGATCGTTTACCGCCTGGCTCAGCTGGAGTCCCAGTTTCAGACCGCCTTTGAGCGGGATGTGAACACCGCTTATACCGATCAGCTCGACACCCTGGGCACAGGTTATGCCACGGCGCTAGATCGTGCGATGCTGGACGCCAGCAAGGCCGGTCGGCTCGATGAAACCATCGCCCTGCGTGAAGAAAAGCAGCGCTTCACCACGCATAAGTTCATGCCGTCCATCGATCCCTCGAGCCTGCACAAGGCCGTGGTCAATCTGCGCAACGCCTACCGCACCGCAGAAAAAAAATACGCGCAGCAGAAGGACGCAGACTCCCTTCCACTCTACGACCGATACATCGGAGTCCTCAATGCCCTGGAAAAGGAGGTCCTCGCACAAGGCCGCACCTCAGACGCATCTGCCGTCCGCACCAAGCGCGACGACGTCGTCACCCGCCGCAAGCAGCGTGCCGCAAAGGTATCATCCAGGGCCTCCGTCTCCCCGCAGACAGCCCCCGGTTCAGCCAAACTCGCTTTGTTCGATGGCGAATCCCTCAGAGGTTGGCGCATCATTGGCGATCCCAATTCCTTCACGGTCATCAACGGTGAAATCCGCAGCAACTCGCGGGCCGGAAACTTGATCTATATCGGCACCGGCGGCATTGCGCCAGTCTGGAAAGACTACACCCTCGATATCAAAGTCAAATGTCAGGACCGCGCCAACTCCGGCATCTGGCTGCATATCCCCGCCCCCGCCACCATCATCAGTCGCAGGGTCACAGCCTTTGAGGTGAACATCGACGAAGGCGCCGGTCAGACCGGCTCGATCCTGGCCTCAGTAGACATGGATACAGGAGCACCACTCAACGTGCGCCTGGAACGCGGCGACACCTTTGGCTCCATCAAATCCTTCCCGGATCGTTTCTTCGATCAGTGGCGCGCCATGCGCATCACCAGCCGCTCAGGCCTCGTCACGGTTTGGCTTAATGGGATTCAGGTCAATCAATGGTCACTGCCTCCCGGCTGGGCCCCGCCTGCTGACAAAAATTACGTTCAAACCTTCCAGGGCACCATCGGTCTGCAATCAATGAGAGGCATCGTCGCCTTCAAAGACATCACCCTGGAGCTGCTCTGAAAAAAGCACGCTCGACATGAGCATCGAAGCGTAGTCTCGTTTTCATCATGCCCTGGTTTCACCTCATCATCGCCGGTCTTCTCGAAGTTGCCTGGGCCGTCGGTTTAAAACAAACCGCCGGCTGGACGCGGCTCTGGCCCAGCCTCATCACCGTGGCGCTCATGATCGCCAGCTTCTTCTTTCTCTCCCTCGCCCTGCGCACCTTGCCCCTCGGCACCTCCTATGCCATCTGGACCGGCATCGGCGCCGTTGGCACCGCTTTGATCGGCATCTTCATCTTTGATGAACCCCGCACCGCCGCGCGCCTCGTATGTATTCTACTCATCGTCGCCGGCATAGTCGGTCTGAAGTTAGCCTCATCACCCCCGGCCTGATCCAGCATCCAGCATCCAGCATCCAGCATCCAGCATCCAGCATCCAGCATCCAGTTTTTCCCTCCCGCGTTGACAACCATCCCCCCCACCTCTTCATTCCCGCCATGACCCCCAGCCAATACTCCGATTTTCCCACCTCCATCGCGCCGCAGTCCAGTTACATGGTCCCCACCGTCATCGAGTCCGAAGGACGTGGCGAGCGCGCCTACGACATCTACTCCCGCCTCCTAAAGGACCGCATCATCTTCCTCGGTGGCGAGGTCAATGACACGATGGCCTCCATCATCATCGCCCAGCTCCTCTTCCTCCAGATGCAGGACCCGAAGAAGGACATCAACATCTACGTCAACAGCCCCGGCGGCAGCGTCACCGCCGGCCTCGCCATCTATGACACCATGCAGTTCCTCACCTGCGACGTCTGCACCTACAGCATCGGCCTCGTCGCCTCCATGGGCGCCGTCCTCCTCGCCGCAGGCACCAAAGGCAAACGCTACGCCCTGCCAAACTCCGACATCATGATCCACCAGGTCTCCGGTGGCGCACGCGGCACCGCCAGCGAT
>JAPLUN010000357.1 GCA_026397715.1 Verrucomicrobiota bacterium | reverse complement strand
CGTTTGCTCCGCAAGCCTGCCCGTCGCGGCATCCACCAGCGACACGTTGGGCTGCACCAGAACGGTTCGCACGGTGATGGCGTCCTGCTCTTTGGCGGTCAGCTTCAGCATCCCATACCCCGCCGTGCTGAGCATGAGGATTAAAGCCACCGTGAAGTCGAGCCGCGTCTTGCACGTCCCCTCTCCGCGATAAGCGATGATGAGCCGCGTCATCGTGTTCCAGGCCGTGCAGGCCACGAACACCGGCAGAAAGGACAGGCCAAAGACACCCACCAAATCGGCCGCCTGGATAAGGGGCAGCATGCCGGACATCGCCACACCGAGACCGTTCCAACCAAAGCCGGTGAAGACCGTCGTGCTGCGCAGCCATTCACAAGCCACCCATGCCGCAGCAGCGAGAAAGGAACAAGCCAGGGAATGCAGCGTACTCGGCCACCAGGCATCCTTGGTCAGCGTGGTCACATTTGGCCGTGCAAAGCGATGCGTGAACCAGGCCCACAGACCAAAGTAAACCGCGCAGTATCCAGAAAGGCCGACCAGCGCGCCGAATCCTGCGAGCTCCGGCAGCAACCCCGACCAGGAGTCGTCAATCGCATTGCCAAGCCTTACGCGCGCCGAATGATGCACCCACTTCAGATTGATCAGAAAGAAAGCCAGCCCGGCCAGATAGCCACGCCAAAACGGACGAACTTTGACACCTTCTGCAGGCTTCCATGGCCACAAGACGCCCAGCAGCGGCAGGAGCCAGAGCCAGACCGCGAGATTGGAATTCCAGCCTGGAAAGGCAAACGTCAGAATGATCCCGCTGAGCAGCGGGGCAATGAGCATGAACAGGCGCAGTCGTTTGGTATCAGTCACGGGCCGGGATCATGCCGCCGCCAGACGAAAAGCCAAACGTACATTCCGTCATTTTCACCGTGTCCGATTCCTCCCAAAAGTTGTCTGCACATCAGGCTGGCCAGAAAGCGTTATTTCGAGTGAGATTTCACATTACCAACCATGAAAGCGATCCTGCTCATCCTCTTCACCGCCGTTTTAGCCCATGCCGCGCCCACCGGCCCCATCCGCGTGCTTTATCTGGATGCCGAGGGCAAGGAGCAAACCGCCGTCGGCCCGCTGCATGAGGCCATGCGTGATCTGGGCCGCGATGCCATCTGGTTTGACTATGCCAAGGAGGAGCTGAATGCTGAAAACTACGACCTCATCGTCAAGCCCGGCAGCGATCTGAGCCGCGACGCCATCCTTTCCAAACTCAGTGCCGAGCGCAAAGCCAGCTACGAAGCCTTCCTCAAGCAGCGCGATCCCGAGGAGCGCAAGAAGCACCCTCAGGTGGCCAATTACGAGAAGCGTCCCGAACCGCTCACGCTGCAACTGCCCATGAGCGTGAAAGCCAGCATGGAGCGCACGCAGGTGCCGGCGGATTGTGAGCTGAAACTCTTCGCCAGCGAGCCGGACATCGCCAAGCCCATCGCCTTCGCCTGGGATGCGCGCGGCCGCTGCTGGGTGGTGGAGACACGCGACTATCCCCATGGCGTCACCGACAGCGGCGAAGGCCAGGACAGCATCAAGATCTGCGAAGACACCGACGGCGATGGCAAAGCGGACAAGTTCACGGTTTTCGCCGACAAGCTCAACCTGCCAACCGGCATCGTCTTTGCCCGCAAAGGCATCATCGTGGCCGCACCACCGAAGTTCATCTACCTCGAGGACACCAACGGCGATGACAAAGCCGATGTGCGTGAAACCGTGATCGACTGCTGGGGCATCCGCGACACCCACGCTCAGGCCAGCAATCTGCACTACGGCTTCGACAACTGG
>JAPLUN010000069.1 GCA_026397715.1 Verrucomicrobiota bacterium | reverse complement strand
GGTGGTGTGGCGATGGCGGTGACTGGGCTGGGGCCGTGCGTGCGCCTCTGAGGATGCAGCGGAGGCTGGATGCAGGATCTTGATTAAAGCCTGATCTGAGTTTCAAAAGCAAGCCTGGAAATTCGCGCCGCTGCATTGGGTGGATGCGGGGAGGATTGGGTTGGCCGCAAGATGGCGCAAAAAATGGCAGACAAAATAAATGAGACCTGACGACGGGCGGAGATGCGGACGTCATGCCACTTGATGCCATGCTGTGGTGTCCCTGCCGGATTGGGGAGGCGATTGCTGCGCTTTATTTAGCGGCTGATGTGACGGTGCTCCAAGGCCCGTCTGGAATGCCGGATGGCGCGAGAAGGGACGCGGGGCTCAGGTGCGGGAGAGGATGCCGTAGTAGATGCCGCGGGTGGTGTTGATGAGGTGCATGCGGAGCGGGTTGTCCGGGTCTTCGAGATGGATGTAGTCTCCTGCGGGGGTGGTTTCATCGAAGTACACATCGGCGGGCATTCGGCCTTTGAAATCGCGCAGTTCCCAGCCTGAACGGTAGCCGGGCTGCCAGGGGCGGCCTTTGCCGATGAGGTCCTTCACGCGCTGGACATCGCCGGGGGCGAAGCAGTAGATGTCCACGCTGGTGCCGTCTCCATGAATTCCGATCGAGGAGTGGGCCTCGAGGATGCGGTCGATGGAGGACGGCCAGCCTTTCGCGGTGAGGCCGGAGAGCAGGAAGCCATCCGGCCTGCCATCGGTGATCTTGATGCGGGGCCGCGCGGCCTGCTGGAGAACCGACACACCGTATGCCATGAAGCAGAAGACGACCGCCGCGGCGATGACGGCGGCCCAGCCCAGGCAGCGGCAGCCGCTTGGCCCGGAGGAGTCGGCGCTGGCGGCGGGTTTCTGGCTTTCATCTGGCGGCAGCGGGGGCTGGCCCGGTGCTTCAGGCTCCTGCTGCTGGGGCGACGGGTCCTGTGGCGGCTGACCGGGGGCGTGACTTTGAGGCGTTGCAGGTTCCGGGTGGGGCATGGAGGGTGGTAGTTTGTGGCAGGGAGTGGTGCGCGCCTGCTCAAATCTGAGCTTTGCTTCACGGCTGCTGCTTGGGCCTCACGCTGGAGTTTGCCGGGCTTAGAGTCAACTGGTGCTGGATGTCCTTTAGGCAGTCGATTGACGCCTTTTCGATGGTTGCGTGGCGCGGCTCTGCCATTCATCCACAGGCCGGGTGAAATGCGCTTTTGTCTTGGCGGGCGGCGGTCTTATCGCCGAAACATCGATGTGGGGTATTTTGTCAAGTATTTGCACACTGCCCCCCTTTTTGGGCTTGGCGGGGACTGGATTTTCGCTGCGGGATGAGCGCCGAGCCGGCGTGACGCGCTGTTTTTCCTCGCCATGGCTGCGGCGTTTCGCTTTACCCATGAGACTGTGAACTTTGAGCCGATGATGTCTCTGGATGCTGATCTGCGTGCGCCTCGCGCCGGGGCATGGGTGTGCCTTCTGCTGGCGTGTGCGGTGCTTTTTCCGGTGCAGGCCGGGGCGCAGAGGGTGAGGGCGGACACGGGTCGTGTGGAGCACTCTTTTTTGGACATTCACTCGCTGGTGTCTTCGGGACATTGGGAGATCCGGATGCCGGACGGGCCATCGTGGGAGATGATCCAAAAAGCCATGGCTGAGCACAACCGGCAGCGTTTCAAAATCCTGCGCACCCGCCCCGGACTGGGTCCTCTTTTGGTGGAGCAGGCTGAATCGGACCTGGCGGACCCAAATTTCTCCAGTTACCTGCCCGGGCTCTTTCATGCCATGACGCTGAGGAAGGACGTGGATCCGCAGGCGATCCGATCCTTCATTCAAAAAGCGCGGGGGGTGATTGAGAGCCCGCCCAAGGAACTGCAGGAGGCGGATTATCATTTGCTGCTGGGAATCCCCGAACTGCTGGCCCTTCACGCGACACCGGAGAATGAAGACCTGCTGGTGAAGCTGATGAAACTGGGGGAAACCAACTTCGATGTCTATTCCGTGTCTGAGGCAGCCAAGGTGCTGGCGAAGACGGGGAGTGCGCGCTGCCTTCCGGCTATGGAGGAGGCGCTCCAGTGGCTGCAGCAGCGCCGGGAGGATGTGCTGAGCAAGGAGGCTGTGGCTCCGCTGCAAAGCTGCCTGAAGCAGCTGCGTGCCCGCGTGGCGGCTGCGGGTGGCCGCAAGGAGGCGCAACACGCCAAAAAATGAGGGCCCGTGGAGTGACGGGCAGGAATGAGGTGGCTGGCAGCGGAATTTCGGGCGGTTTATATTGTCAAGTATTTGCACACTGACCCCCTTTTGG
>JAPLUN010000094.1 GCA_026397715.1 Verrucomicrobiota bacterium | reverse complement strand
GATGACGAAGTAAACGAGGGTGTCCATGGTGTGGTGGTGGAGTGGCTCGAAGCCGCGTCTACCACCTGGACTCTGCCGCACTCGCTTTAGAGGGATGGAAGAGCATCGTCTTCATCATCCCAGAGGGAGTCGGGGGAGGGGGGTTGAGTGAAAAAGCTGAGGGCGTAGGGCCGAAGGGTCAGACTTTGAGACGCGGAGATGGGGAGACTTCGAGAGAGGCCAGTCGTCCTCCTTCTCGAACTCGTCCTTGAATCGGGTGGAGAGACCTTGACGCTGCACCGCAGAGGACGCGGAGAGCTCAGAAGGGGGGCTCGTCAGTAACTTGTCCTGAGACTTCGATTGCCAATCGAAGCCACGAAAAAAGGCCGGGACTCCCACCACGGAGTCCCGGCCTGCCGGAGGAGCTTTCTCCAGGCGGCTGCCCACACCCTGAGGGCAAAGGCGATTGCTGAGGGAAGAGGAGACTTCGAGCGAAGAACGAGGCTGGCTCCGTCTCTTTGCTCTATGCCCTTCGCGCTCGGCTCACATGTTGATGCGGATGTTAAGCGGTGGGCCGGGGGCGGGCAGCGGCGGCGTCTGGCTGGGATCGTCGCTGAATTTGACCATCGTTGGGAACTTCATGTTGCGGGTGGGACGCAGGGTGACCTGACCTTCGCTGGTGAACTCAGGGATCATGATGTCCGTAATGCCGTTGTGCCAACGGAAGGTCATGCGGCCATTCTGGATGCTCCATTTGCCGCTCTGGCTTTGGCCAGGCATCCGGCAGGTAAAGTCACCATCGCCCCAGAACTGCCAGGAGTGGGTGGTGGTGCCTTTGATGGCAGGATAGTATTCCCCTTTCCAGGAGCCTATGAAAAGCAGCGTCTTCCTCATATCCATGACGGCCCCTAGGGTGCGCTCAAGGCCGGGCGTGGGTGCGATGCCGATTTCCCGCCCGAGGGCGTCTTCCTCCTCGATGAGGTCCAGGGCCTCCCGAGTGACGCGCATGGTGGCAGCACGGCGGGCGCCGGAGACTTCGCTGTTTGTGTAGGCCTGAGACAAGGCACCGCCAAGGAAGCCTCCAAAGAATCGCCCGAGATGATTGGTTCCTTCTGAGTTGTCCAAAGCCCAGCCGCCTGCTTTTGAAGCGAAATGATCTCGCAACTCGCCCCCTGATTTGATGCTGCTGATTTGGGAGTCGAGTTGTTGCTTTGTCTGCAAGGTCTCCTGACACCAGGAGGCGACTCTTTGGGCATGGGCGGAGAGTCTGGCGTCTTGCATGGTGCTGGCGCGGCTGCTGACGCGGGAAGCGGTGCCGCCGATTTGTGAGGCGGAGTCGATGAAGCTCATGTTCCCCGAGGCAGAGGAAAATGGGCTGTCCTGCAAGAAGCCTTCCCATTGCTGGGCGATGCTGTCGGAGACTTGCCGAGGCGTGACAGGTCTGCGACCCACAACTCGCTCACCGGGAGGCGGCGGGGTGACACAGGAGGCGAGGACCAGGAGTGGAAGGAGCAGGGTGAGTTGCTGTGTTTTCATGATGGTGATGCGGATAAAAAAGATCAGAGAACAAGGCGGCTTTATTTCAATTTCCGGAACGATTGGCGTAACGAAGCGCGAGACGCTCATCGGTAATGCGCTCGATGGTGATGTCGTATTGTTCGAGGGCCTGCTTAAGCAGGCGTTCTTTGACGAGATCGGGGAGGATGCTGGCCTCAATCTTTTCCAAATGACGGGTCAGGAGCGCGGCGGCGTCCTCCGAACTTTGCATGATGTGGTCATAGCGTTCCTGCTCAATGTCGCGAAGGTGCTGATTGAGGTATTCCGCCATGACAGCGACGATTTTCATGGAGCTGGCCTCCCATATGGCGCGGCTCTCGCGCTCGATGGCCTCCTTCCGGTGGTTCATCAGGGCGAGCCGAGTCTCATGCATGACTTTGGAAAGGGCTTCCCGCTGTGTGGCCCGGAAGGGAAATGCAAGGACTCGGGCAAAGAAGCCGCCCTGATCATCGGCAAGTTGGGTGACAACACTGAGTGGTGCAGCCTGGGCAGCGCCTTGGCGGGCGCTGAGGGCGGCAGCAGAGGTGGTGATGACTTCGGCGCTGATGAGTCTAGCGCCGCTGTCGGAGACGCTTTTCGAGCTCCGCTCGGCGTTGAGGCGATTGAGTTTTTCGTTGAGAGTGGTGGCGTTCATAAGGGTGGTGTGTGGTGTAAAAAGAAGAATATGGGGTCAGTATTTATGCGGCGGCAGGCAATGCCTCGGCTAGGTGGCGCAGCAGCTTGCCTCGCTGCTCGGCTGTGAGGTGGGGATGATGGTGGATGTGGTCGAGAGCGGTCTCGCAGGCGGCCATGCTGACTTCGATGTTGTCCTGCATGTCGCGAACGAGCTGGCTAGTGCGCAGCAGGTGTTCGACATGTAGGCGGATTTCTTCATCGGTGAGAGTGCCATGGGCTTGCTTGAGCAGATGGGTGGCCTGGATGCGCACGCGGGCCTCGGCATCCGCCCGACCTCGCTGGCGCATGGTGTCAATTCGCACCGCATAGTTGCGACGGAACTGCCAGGTGTCCACGTGCTCCCATACC
>JAPLUN010000667.1 GCA_026397715.1 Verrucomicrobiota bacterium | reverse complement strand
CGGGACTATGAGCGCTTGGCCTCGACTCTCACCGGCATGCACTGGCTGGCCTTCGCGACCCTCATGCTTTCTTCTCTATTCGGCAAAAGTTAATAACAGGCTCTAGTCCACAGGTGATAAAATCGGCGGTACAGAACGGCAAGAGCGAGGGGCGACAGGTAGCGAATAGACCTCAAAATGTCCTCAACAGAGGGCGTCGTCGGATATGATATCCAATAGCTGATATTGTCATCATTGCCCGATCTTGAATAGCCTCCGCCTGAATCCCGTATGCTTTCTTGGAATGATGCTGCCACATATCGAAAAGGAACAAAGTAGTCGTAGGCAATGAAAGCAGTACAGCCGATGAACAAAACGCGATAAATATGGAAGATCCAAGATTTGCGCAGCAGCACAAAGGGAGTTAGCGCAAGACACCCCCAAACACAGATCACAATGCGATCGTAAAACAGCTTTTGAAGGGGAGGGGCATACAAGACAAACTGAGCCATCATGATCGCACACAAGCCATCATAAAATGAAAGCAGCCGCAACAGCGGAATACCAACTCGTATGACTGCTGCTTTGACTGATGGACTCATTGACCCTTTTTAAAACTTCCCGTCCCTTGACTCAAAATGCGTGGGTTTGCCGAGGGATTGGCCGCCGGAGGAGATCCATTGGGCGACCCATTCGGTGAGTTCTTCGTCGCGGATGAAGGGGATGCCGAGTTCGACGAAGCTGCGGTAGGGATTGCTGAGGAGGGCGTCGGGGGCTTCCTGGCCGGTGATCTGGACGGGTTTGCCGAAGAGTTCGCCGAAGCGGTGGGCGACTTCGCGGACACGGAGGGTGGCGGTGCCGGGGAGATTGACGACCCAGGCGGGGCTTTGGGCTTTGGCGAGGCTGAGGAGGGAGAGGGCGTTGGCATCGCCCTGCCAGATGGTGTTGAAGTACCCCATGGTGACGTCCACGGGCTCGCCGTTCCAGACCTGGCGTGCGATGTCGACCATGACGCCGTAGCGGAGGTCGCAGGCGTAGTTGAGGCGGATGAGGGAGACGGGGGTGCCGCGGGTCTTGCTGAAGTGCTCGAAGATGCGCTCGCGTCCGAGGCAGCTCATGGCGTATTCGCCTTTGGGATTGAGTGCGTCTTCTTCGTGGCTGCCGCCGCGTTCGACGGGTACGAGGCCGTAGACATTGCCGGTGGAAAAGGCGGCGATGCGGCTGCGGTGGTAGCGCTCGCACACGAGGCCGGGGAGCCATGCATTCATGGCCCAGGTCATGGATTCCTGGCCGGTGGAGCCGAATTTCATGCCTGCCATGTAGATGACGTTAGGCGCATGAGGGAGGTAGGCGACGGCGTTGGCAGAGAGGAGGTCGGTGGCGATGACCTCGATGCCATGCTGCTGGAATTCCTCCGCTGATCCCGGCGAACTGAAGCGTGAGACTGCGATGACGCGGCGCTTGGTGCCTGCTTCATCGCTGGCGCGTTTGGCCATGCGTGCGAGGGAGGGGCCCATTTTGCCTGCGGCGCCGAGGATGATGATGTCGCCGGGGAGCTGGCTCATCATCTCAATGACGGCAGGTGTGGGGCGGCTGAGGCGTTCTTCGAGATCTGCGAGGCTGGCGGGCGGCATGGGCGCATCTATGAACGGGTTTTCGATATTGGAAAATTTTTTACTGCATGAGGTGGCGGGAGAATAGGGACGGGAGTTGACCGAAAAGGACGTGGGATTCGGTGGCTGTCAGTCGTGCGGGCCTGCACGTTGCAGCAAATTCATCGTGGAGTTTGCCGGAACGGTATTTTCCGCTAGGGTCGCGGCCCGATGATTGCCAACGCTGCTGCTGCTGTAACCGCCAATTTGAACGTGCTCGACTTTTCCTGGGTCGCGAATCCGGAGGCGTGGATTGCGGTGCTGACACTGTGCGTGCTGGAGATCGTGCTGGGGATCGACAACATTGTGTTCATCTCGATCCTCGTGGACAAACTGCCGGCGGCGGACCGCCCGCGCGGACGTTTCATAGGCCTGGGACTGGCGATGCTGACGCGCATCCTGCTGCTGCTTTCCATCACGTGGGTGATGTCGCTGACGGCACCGCTGTTTACGGTGCTGGAGCATTCGATCACCGGCAAGGATCTGGTGCTGATCTTTGGCGGGCTGTTCCTGATCTACAAGAGCACGCATGAGATCCATGAAAAACTCGAAGGCGACCCTGAAGGCGAGGTGCGCAACAGTGTGGGCAAAGGGGCTGCGTTTGGCGCGGTGATGGTGCAGATCGCGCTGCTGGACATTGTGTTTTCGCTCGATTCGGTGATCACCGCCGTGGGCATGGTGAAGCATATTTCGATCATGGTGACGGCGGTGCTGATCTCCGTGGGTTTCATGATGCTGTTTGCCCGAGCGGTGGGTGAGTTCGTGACACGGCATCCGACGGTGAAGATGCTGGCGCTGAGCTTTCTGATTCTCATCGGCACGGCCTTGATTGGCGAAGGCTTTCATTTCGAGATTCCGAAGGGCTATATTTATTTTGCCATGGGCTTTTCGATGATGGTGGAGATGCTGAACTTGAAGGCGAAGAAGAAGCGGGCGGCCAAGGCGTAAGGACGCACGGCTCAAAGCATGCCGGTCAATCGCTGCGGCGAAAGGGCGTGACCAACGCTGCTGGCTGGCGTGATGTGCAGCGGAGTGCTCGGTTTGCTTCCCAGAGGTCTGGCTCTACTCAGGGTCGCCTCGCTGCGGCCCGGCTGACCCTGGGCTCCGCTCCGTAGCTCGGTTGGAGCTGGTGTGTCGCGGAGTGGAGCGAGGAAAGATTACGACAGTCAAAGAAGAAAATTCAGGGCGCGGTGAACCAGTTCATCGAGGCGCGAAAGTGTGCGAAACCTGGTCTTAGCGAGTGCCATTGAGGACCCTCTATTTGAGAAGTGGCCTAATTGGCAAAAATGTCTCACTGAAGAGACAGGACGTGCCTTTTTTGGCACACCTTGATGTCAGAGGGTGGGATGGTGAATTGTTTTAGATTATTGGTTTCCAATGGTTTGATTGGAGGAAGGGGCATCTGGCACGGCTGATGCATGAGTATGAGGCGGAAAGAATCTTCCGACTCAAAAACTCAAACCAAACCAATCAAGCTATGAAACTCATCCGAACCAACCCCTTCAGCCTCAACCGCGTTTCCGACTTCGACGAATGGTTCCGCCATCCGCTGGCTGGACTGCCATCCTTGAGCAGCTTCATCAACAACCTCGGTGAGGTTTTCCCCGGCGTGGCCGGTGACAAGCTGGCCGTGGATGTGCATGAAGACAAAGACAACTACTTCGCCAGCTTTGAAGTGCCGGGCGTGAAAAAGGAGGATGTCAAAATTGAGCTGAACAACGGCATGCTGACCGTCTCTGCTGAAAAGCGTGAGAAGGACGGCGAGAAGGAAAGCTCCTACAGCCTCACCCGCTCGGTGTCCGTGCCAGAAATCGTCAACGCTGAAGCCATCGTCGCGAAGCTGGAAGACGGCATCCTGACGGTGACCCTGCCGAAGCAGGAACGCAGCAAGCCACGCACCATCACGCTGAACTGATCTGATCAACACCCATCCAAAAATCCATTCTTAACAAATCATGAACACTACCTGCTCCCCCCGCACCAGCGCTCCCGCCACCTCCGGTGTGACCGAATCCCTGCGCAAGCCGCTCTACAACGTCAATGGCAATGCCGAAGCGTTTGAAATACGCGTCGAACTGCCCGGCGTGCCGAAGAGCAACGTGAAGCTCGACCTTGAGGAAAACATCCTCACGGTGCGCGCCGAACGCAGCACGACCGTGCCGGAAGGCATGAAGGCGCTCCATCGCGAACTGTCGCCGCTCAGCTACCTGCTCCGACTGCGTCTCAACGCACCCGTGAGCGAAGATCAGATGACGGCGAAGCTGGAAGATGGCGTGCTGACGCTGCGCCTGCCGCTCAAGGAAGTGGCGAAGCCGCGCCAGATCCCGGTGCTGTAACTGACTTGTGTGTTAACCTCGTGCGCCGCCCTCATCGCTCAAAGACGCGATGGGGGCGGCTGCTTTTTATCTTCCAGCGCGGCACGATCTCGGCTAGTAGCAGGGCATGCCTGAACTATCCGCCCTTTCTTCGAAGACTGACTCGCCGCCCACTCTGCAGCAAACCATTGGTGGCTGGCAGGTGATGTTTTATGGACTGGGCTCGATGCTGGGAGCGGGCATTTATGCGCTCATCGGGCGGGCGGCTGATTCCTTGGGGAATGCGGTCTGGCTGGCGTTTTTGACCGCGATGATCGCAGCCATGCTCACGGGGCTGTCTTATGCGTGTGTGGGCAGCCGTTATGCCAAAGCGGGCGGTGCGGCGTACGTCACTCAGCATGGGCTGCACAAGCCGCTGCTGAGCTACGTGGTGGGAATCGCGGTGATGATGAGCGGACTCACCAGCATGGCGACCGGATCTCAGGCGATTGCGGAACAGCTGGAGAAGGCGTTTGGTTTTGCGCTGGACATCAAGCTGGTGGCCATCGGGATCGTGTTTGTCGTGGGGTGTGTGATTTATCGCGGCCTGCGTGAAAGCATGTGGCTGAATGTGCTCTGCACGGTGGTGGAAGCTTCGGGCCTGCTGTTCATCATCGCGGTAGGCGCGCGGTACTGGGGCAGCGTGAACTATCTGGAAACGGCGAAGGACACGGCGGCTGGCGGGGCAGGCTCCGGCATCACGCTGGCGCTGGTGATGCAGGGGGCGGTGCTGACTTTTTTCTCCTTCATCGGTTTTGAGGACATTCTTAATGTGAGTGAGGAGGTCAAAAATCCGCGGAAGAATGTGCCGTTTGGCCTGATCGGCGCGATGATTTTGGCGACGCTCATTTACATGGCGGTGGCGATTACGGCGGTATCGGTGGTGCCGTGGCGTGAACTGGCGGCGAGCAAAACGCCGCTGATGGATGTGGCGCATCGGGCCGCGCCCTGGCTGGGGGGCATCGACAAGCTGTACCTGGGCATCACGATTTTTGCGATCGGGAACACGGCGCTGCTGAACTACATCATGGGATCGCGCCTGTTGTATGGCATGAGCCGGCAGGGGCTGCTGCCTGCGGTGCTGGGGCGCGTGCACCCGAAGCGCCATACGCCGCATGTGGCGGTGTTTGTCCTCTTTGGCATCGTGTCTGTGCTGATCCTCAGCGGCGGCGTGAAACAAATGGCTGAATCCACGGTGCTGCTGCTGCTGGCGGTCTTTACCGTGGTGAACATCGCCCTGGTGGTGCTGAAGCGCCGCCCGGGAGAGCCCACGGGCGGATTTGAACCACCCATGTTCGTGCCGGTCCTTGGTGCACTGACCTGTGCCTCGCTGATCTACACCCGAATTCACAGCGCGATCACGAGCCCCGACGCCTCCATGCACATCGCGCCGCTGATCGCGGGAGGGATCATTGTGATCAGCGTGGTGCTATACGCGGTGCTGAAGCCGAAGAATCCGGTGGTGCAGGAAGATTGAAGAAAGCCCATGAAAGCGCTCTTGGTTGTGCTTTTAGCGTTCTGTCTGACGAACTGCGCCACGGAGCGCAAATGGGTGCCCATTGCTGAGCTTCCGAGTTATGGCGATGCTTTGCCGGGCACGATCCACGTTGTTGCCCTGAGTGGCTTTGTACGTCTTGGACACTATCATTTGCCGGAGGGGGCTACATTGGGACTGCTGCTTGATCTGGCAGACTTAGAGCCTGTCGAAGATCGGCTGCTCAATGTCAGTTGGTGTTGGAATTATGTCGCGATTAGCAAACAGAATTTCACGAAGCCAAGGGTCCGAGCGACTCGTCACAATGGGGTGGTTTCGGCCAAAGATCGCAAGCTGCGCCTGCAGGATGGCGACTTTGTTTTCGCGAGTGAAATATCGCTTTGAAACAGGATGAGCAGCTGGTGTCGCAGTGCTATGGAATGATTCGCCATGAGCCAGACTGCCAACCTTCACATTGCCTCCAACGTCCCGCTGCCGTCACCGCGCAGCCTGATGAGCGAGATCGCGCCGACTGACGCGCAAACCGCCTTCGTGGCGAAATCACGGCAGGAGATTCGGGACATTCTGTTTGGCCGTGATTCGCGCTTCCTTGTCATCCTTGGTCCGTGCTCGATTCATGATCCCGAGGCGGGGCTGGAGTATGCACGGAAGCTGGCGGCGCTGGCGGAGGAACTGAAGGACCGGCTTTGCATCGTGATGCGTGTGTATTTTGAAAAGCCGCGCACGACGGTGGGCTGGAAGGGGCTGATCATGGATCCGCATCTGGATGGGAGCTGTGACATTCCGGCGGGGCTGCGGCTGGCGCGGAAGATTTTGCGCGATGTGCTGGATCTTGGCATGCCGACGGCGACTGAGCTGCTGGACCCGATCACGCCGCAGTACATTGCGGATTTGATCAGCTGGAGCGCGATCGGCGCACGCACGACGGAGTCGCAGACGCACCGGCAGATGGCGTCGGGTTTGTCGATGCCGCTGGGTTTCAAGAACGGGACGTTTGGGCACATCACACCGGCGATCAATGCGATCAAGGCGGCGATCCAGCCGCAGACCTTTCTGGGGGTGAGCGAGGATGGCGTGGCCTCTGCGGTGACGACGAGCGGCAACCCGGACTGCCACATCATTTTGCGCGGGGGTGAAGACGGTCCGAACTATGGTGCGGATGATGTGCGGGAGACCATTGACGGGCTTGAGTCTGCGAAGCTCAAGGCGGCGATCATGATCGACGCGAGCCATGGGAATTGTGCGAAGGACCATCGCCGGATGCCGGACGTGTTTCGTGAAATCGTGAGGCAGCGTGTGGCGGGGCAGAAGGCCATCATCGGCGCGATGCTGGAGAGCAATCTTGTGGGTGGCAGCCAGAAGTTTCCGCAGCCGCTGGATCAGCTGACGCGAGGGCAGTCGATCACGGATGCGTGCATTGACTGGGAGACGACGGAGGCGCTGCTGCGCGAGGCGCATGCGGGGCTGAAGTGAGGGAAGCGGAATGGGCGGACATTCATGCCGTTTGGGAAGTATGGGCCGCAGCATTTTCCGCCGAACGGGGTGCCGATCTATGACATTCCGGCGGAGTATCTGGGGTGGTTTGCGAACAAGGCGGGGTTTCCGAAAGGACGGCTGGGCGTCTTGTTGCAGATGGTGCACCAGATGAAGGCGGATGGATCCGACGTGGTGTTTGATGTGTTCCGGAAGAGGTATGGGCGCACGGACCTCAAGCCGGCGAAGCGGAAGTCGTGGAAGTTTGAGGAGTGAGGCTCAAGCCCGAGTCGAGGACAGTACAGTCAGGCTGCAGGTGTTGGCCACACGCTGATGGACGGGCGGGCTGTCGCCACACCCATCCTACGAACGGCGCGTATTACGCGCGGATCGGCGGGCCGTACCAGACGTAGCACATGAGGTAAACGATGATGCCGGTGACGGAGACGTAGAGCCAGACGGGGACGGTCCATTTGGCCATGCGCTTGTGCTTGTCGAAGCGGCTGCGCAGGGCGGGGACGACGGTCATGATGATCATCGGCAGGCTGAGCACAGCGAGCGGGATGTGCGTGAAGAGGATGGTGAAGTAGATCGGACGGGTGAGGCCGGTGCCGGCGAACTTCACGTGGCCTGCGTGGTAATGGTAGTAGAGATAGCAGCCGAGGAACGCCGTGGAGAACAGGAGGGCGATGATCATGCTGACGATGTGCGGCTTCTTGTGGCCGAGCTTGATCATCGTCAGACCGAGGATGATGTGCAGCAGCGCGCAGCCGTTGAAAATCGTATAGAGCTTGGGGAGTTCGGTGACGTCCATGGTTTATTTCGTGGCAGCAGGTACGTAAGGGGCCTTTTTCTGTTCGTTGAGGAGGTAGTGCAGGTCTTTGCGCAATTTTTCATCCCAGAATTTGGCGAATTCGGGGTCGGGATTCAGGATGTCCGCCAGACTGCGCACGTGACCGCGGTGGTCGATGACCGCGACGCGGAGGTCGTGGATGTATTTGTCATCCGGGGAGAGGCGGTCGGCCTCGGGCATGTCCTGCACGGGGCGGAACTGGGCCTGGCTGGTCATGAACTTGCGCACGGCGTCTTTCTCGCCGTTTACGAACCACCAGTTGGCGTCGTCCTTGATGCCGAGGCCGCTGGCGAATTTCTTCATCATCTCGGGTGTGTCATCGGCATCGAGGGTGAAGCTGACGAGCTGGAGGCCGGGCTCGTTGGCAAATTCCGCCTGCAGTTTCTTGAGCTTGGCGATGACGGCGGCGCAGCCACGGGGGCAGCGGGTGAAAACCCAGGAGATGACGAGGACCTTGCCTTTCAAATCCTCGAGGTGGACGGTCTTGCCGCTGCGCTCGGTGAGTTCGAGGTCTTTTTCGAGGCGACCAAGGATCGGCGGACGGTTCACGTCGTTGTCGATGCGTGAGCGGTAGATGAGGTAGTTGTAAAAGACGACGAGGCCGAGAACGGCGATGATGACGGGCACCCAGATGGTCCAGGGGCTGAGCTTGGCTTTGACGGGGGAATCGTTCATGGCGGTGCAGTTACGCGTGTTTCCAGGCGATGATGGATACGGTCAGAATGCCTGGGAGATACATCAGCGTGCAGAAGAAAAGCTTGCGGGCGGTCACACGTTCCGGCTGGCGATTGAAGCGAAGCGCCAGCACGCAGAGCCAGCCGCTGAGCAGGAGCGCCGGAGGCAGGAACCACCAGGCGTAGGCAGCGCCAGCATAGACGGGATAGAAAATCAGCAGCACGGTGAT
>JAPLUN010000504.1 GCA_026397715.1 Verrucomicrobiota bacterium | reverse complement strand
CTCCAACGCGTGAAGGACGGTCAAAGCATCCTCGATGACGTGGGCGAGCAAATCAAAGCCCTCAACCGCCGCGTCAGCAGCACCGACCGCGACCGCCTCGATCTCTTCCTCTCCTCCGTGCGCGAGGCCGAGCACACACTTCAGCAGGACGAACACTGGAGCACCACGCCCAAGCCCCATGTGGACTTCGCCACTCCCACCACCGAGCCCAGCGGCCCGCAGCTCCTGGAGCGCTCGCGCCTCTGGTATGACATCGTGCACCTCGCCCTGCAGACAGACTCCACCCGCGTCGTCTCACTCTGGATCGGCTCGCAGGAGCGCCCCGAAATCACCGGCGTAAACATCGGCCACCACGATGCCTCCCACCACGGCCAGGACCCCGCCAAGCTCGAGCAGCTCGCCCTGATCGAAGAAGCCGAGATCAAAGTCTTCGGCGAGTTCCTGGAGAAAATGAAGCTCAGCCAGGACGGCGGCCAGTCCCTGCTCGATCACACCGCCGTGCTCTACACCAGCAATCTCGGCAACTCCTCCTCCCACGACAACAACAACCTCCCCATCCTCCTCGCCGGCGGCGGTTTCAAACACCAGGGCCACCTCGCCTTCGACACCAAGAACAACAAGCTCCTCTCGAATCTCTACGTCCGCATGCTCCACCACATGGGCATCGAGTCCCAGACCTTCGGCGCCAGCAACGGCATCGTGAGCGAGGTTTAGCCAAAATTTTCCGCCACCCGCCACGCCCCAAAAGGGGGTCAGTGTGCAAATTCTTGACAAATTTTCAACCTTCTCTGCAGGCTGTAATCCAGCAATCGGCCGCATGGCCTTCCCGGCCACCTCGTAGCCAAGAATGGCTTTAAAATCCGCCATATTCGCCGGAGCTTCCGCGTGCAAAAAGGTGAAGCCTGCGTAGTTGCTCCACTCCATGCACCATCGCTCCCCTTTCCTGCTCACCGCGCTTTGTGTCCTATGCGCCGCACTTCACGCACCAGCCGCCGAAGACCTCGTCACCCTCACGCCGAAGCCCACCACAAAACCCATCTTCAATCCCGGCAAAGGCTGGTCCGTGCATGACTGGCCCAAGTGGCAGGACAAGGAGGTGCTCCCTTTCATCCGCATGGGCGTGCGCCGTTTTGACTGGGCCAGCCTGGAGCCCAGCGAAGGCCAGTATGACTGGACCAGCGTGGAGGAAACCCTCGCCGCATGGGATGCCATCGGCGGCGTGTGCAATCTCGGCGTCATGTGCGCCAACACCCACAGCAAGCTTCCCGGCGGCTACGTCACCCCCAAGTGGGTCTTCGATGCCGGTGCCAAAATGCACGAGCTCGATCTCACCCCGCAGATGGCCACTCAGGGCACGCCCGGCCACAAGATCGCGCCCGTCTTCGATGATCCCATCTTCCTCGCCAAGTATCGCGCGTTTCTCAAAGCCTTCGCCCAGCGCTTCGATGGCGATCCCCGCATCGCCGTGCTCGACATCCGCTCCTATGGCAACTGGGGCGAAAGCCACATGCACCCCTTCAAGGTGCCCGACATCACGCCGGAGAAATTCCGCGAGCACGTGCAGATGCACCTCGACGCCTTCAAAAAAACGCAGCTCTGCATTTCAAGAAACAGCCACCTCGGCCACTTCGGCCCGCTCAAGGAAGTGTTCGACTGGGCCGTGCTCACCCAGCACATCGCCCCGCGCCGCGATGGCATCTGCGGCAACAGCGACGGCAAAGAAACCGCCATCGGCCTCGGCATCGCGCCCGGTGTGTTTGAGTTCTACGCCGACTATGACACCCTCAAGCAGCTCGGCTGGTGGGACGGCATCAAGGACAAAAACGGCCAGGGCTTCCGCCTCGAAGACTGCATCGAAAACGGCCACCCCACCTGGGTCGATCTCGGCGGTGGCAAGCCCACCCTCCGCCTCCTGCAGGAAAACCGCGCCCTCATCGAGCGCCTCACCAACCGCATCGGCTACCACTTCCTCCTCAAAGAAGCGAAGCATCCCAAGACACTCGCCGCAAGCCAGCCCGCCACCCTCTCACTCACCTGGCAAAATCAAGGCGTCGCCCCCATCTACATCCCCGCCAAAGTCTCCTTCGCCCTCATTTCCGCCGATGGAAAACCCGCCTATATCTGCGATGCCACCACCTCCATCCCCTCCGCATGGCAGCCCGACACCACCGTCACCGTGAATGATCAGCTCACCTTCAAAGACGCCCCGCCCGGCGACTACACACTCACCATCGGCCTCCGCCAGCCCAAAGACACCCAGCACCCCTCCATCCAGCTCGGCATCGAACTGCCCACCGTGGACGGCTGGTATGTTCTGGGATCTGTGAGCGTGAAGTAGCGGACGAATCCATAAAGGCAGGGCCGCTTTCGAAATGAGGCGAAGGTTTGCCCGAAACATTTGATCAGCCCTCGTGTTTCCCCCGCTGCTGATGAAACAAAGACACCTGCACGCCCTATTCACCACCCTGCTCTTCGCTTCACCCGCCAGCGCACAGGTGCAGAGTCCTCAACTGGTGACCGTTCCCGTGCGCGCGCCCCGTGTGCAGTTTCAAACCTTCGAAAGCGCAGCGGCAAAGGCCAAAGTAAGCTTCCATGTGTATCTGCCGGAAGCCTACGACAAAGAACCAACTCATCGCTTCCCCACACTCTACTGGCTCCATGGCAGCGGCGGCGGCCTGCGGGGCATCGCACCGGTGTCTGCCTGGTTTGATGCCGCGATTCAAGCGGGGAAGATTCCACCGCTCATCATTGTCTTTCCCAATGGCCTCGCCTCCAGCATGTGGTGCGACTCCAAAGACGGCGCGGTGCCGATGGAGACCCTCGTGATCAAGGAACTCGTGCCGCACATCGATGCGACGTTTCGCACCCAGTCCCGGCGTGAGGGGCGAATCATCGAAGGCTTCAGCATGGGTGGCTACGGGGCCGCGCGACTGGGATTCAAATATCCCCTGCTCTTTGCCTCCATTTCGATCCTGGCGGCGGGGCCCCTGGATTTGGACTTCGCCGGACCTCGTGCCACAGGCAATCCTGCCGAGCGCGAGCGCATCTTGAAGACCACCTTCGGCGGAGATCTTGATTACTATCGATCACAGAACCCCATCACCGTGGTGCAGCAGCAGGCCGATGCTGTGCGGGGAAAAGTTCGCGTGCGAATGGCCGTGGGTTCAACTGACAACACCGCACCGCTCAACCGTGCTTACTCCGAAAAACTCAAGTCGCTCAACATCACCCACACCTTCACCCTCGTGCCCGGCGTCGGCCACGACACCCTCGCGCTGCTCAAGGGCCTTGGAGAAGAGAACTGGAAATTCTACCGCGAAGCCCTCGATGGTGCGCCGGAAAGGAAGTGATGCGTCCCCGGGCAACTCCGTGGCACTATCCATAAATGGCGGGTGCTAGTGTCAAGGGAGCCCTCTACCCCTGGTGCCGCATGCGAAACTGCTTCGGCGTCATGCCAATGCGTTTGCGAAAGTGCTGGGTGAAGGCGCTTTGATCGCAGAAGCCATGGGCCGTGGCGATTTCGATCACTTTGTCACGGGTCTGGATCAGCGCCTCGGCAGCGGACTCAATGCGGATGCGCAGCATGAGTTCATAAGGCGTGATGCCGAGAGCTTGATGGATCTTGCGATAAAGTGAACGCTCCGAGAGGCCGCATTCGCGCGCCAGTTCAGCAGTACTCAGGATGCGCCCCGTGTTCTTCTGAATGTGGCTGATGATGAGTGAGACTTCACTGCTCGGCTGGTGGCGGCTGCGGCCTTCATCCCGCCGGGTCAGGCCCATGAGGCCGATGATTTTTCCGTTCTTGCCCCGCAGCGGCACCTTGGTGGTGAGAAACCAGCTCAGCGTGCGCTGCTCATCATACCAGACTTCGAGGCGGTTGATCTGCGGCTTCCCCGTGCGGAAGACGAGCGCATCATCGGCGCGGTAGGCCTTGGCGGCTTGCTCGGGGTAGAAGTCTTCATCGGGGCGGCCAATGAGGTCGGCTTCGCATTCAAAACCAAGGCGTGTCCACATCGGCTCGCTCGCGGCGATCAGGCGGCTTTCCCGGTCCTTCACAAAAAAGAACACGTTGGGCTGCTGGTCAAACATGAGCCTGAAAGCCTGCGGATCGGCCATGCTGGCAAAAAAGGCGCTCTGGATGGACTTCGCACTCATGGCAGGATCATAACAGGGGTTAGCGGCATGGCATCCGTCAAGTTTGGCGAAGTGCCTTGTGCCTGAACGCCCAATATCTCCGCCCACCTCTGGCTGAAGATTGGTTCTCCAGGCTCGGAGTTAGTGCATCAAAGCCTTCATCAGGCAGGCAGAGATTAAAGCACTTCAGGAAGATTTGGCACAAGGTCACGAAAATGATGGGCCGCGGAAGCGTATTGTTCGATCATGAATCCCCGTCTTTGCTCCAGCTCGCATCCCATCAGCACCCGTCGCGATTTCCTCACGCGCAGTGCCCTCGGCATTGGTGGACTTGGTTTGGCGTCGTTGATGCAGGAACTCGGCATGGCCGCCGAGGCTCCGGCGTCGCCGCTGGCACCGAAGAAGCCGCCTTTTTCGCCGAAGGCGAAGCGGGTGATTCATATCTTCTGCGAGGGCGGTCCGTCGCAGGTGGACACCTTTGATCCAAAGCCCGCGCTGGAGAAGTATCATGGCAAGATGGCCGACGAGGTGATGAAGGATTACCAAAAGGCTGCGGGCGACGTGGCGGCTGGCATGGGGCGGCTCAGCGGGAAGCTCCAGCGCTCCGCCTTCAAGTTCGCGAAGCACGGCCAGTGCGGCATGGAGATCAGCGAGTTGTTCCCGAAGCTGGCGGCTCATGCCGATGAGCTTTGCGTGATCCGCTCCATGCACACAAAGACGAGCGTGCATGAACCAGCGCAGCTCGTGATGAACACGGGCGAGTTTGCCAGCGTGCGGCCCAGCGTGGGATCGTGGACCGTGTATGGCCTTGGCACGGAAAATCAAAACCTGCCGGGGTTCGTTTCGCTATCGCCGAATGGGACGACGAGCAGCGGGGACAAGCAGTGGGGCAATGCGTTCCTGCCCGCGTGGTGCGGCGGCACGGGCATTCCGACCAAAGACCCGACGGTGACAAAGATGATCGAACATATCCGCAGCGGCACCACCTCCCTGCGTGAGCAGCGCCGCCAGCTCGATCTCATGCGCCAGATGCACGAGGAGTTCGCGCAGAAGCATCCAGGCGATGCTTTGCTCGAAGGTCGTGTGAGCGCCTTTGAAACCGCCTTCCGCATGCAGGTGGAGGCCACCGATGCCTTCGACCTCACCCGCGAGCCGAAAACCATGCGCGATCTCTACGGCGATACCGAAATGGGCCGCCAGCTCATGCTCGCGCGGCGTCTCGTCGAGCGCGGTGTTCGCTTCGTGCAGGTTTATCACAACAACTGGGACACGCATGATTTGAATGACGAGCGCCATCGCGAACTCTGCTCTGCCGCCGACCAGCCACTGCATGCGCTGCTCACCGATTTGAAACAGCGCGACATGCTCAAGGACACGCTCATCATCTGGGGCGGCGAGTTTGGCCGCACACCGACGAGTGACAACAACGACGTGGCGAAGAAGAAAGGCATCGGCCGCGATCACAACGCCGGAGGCTTCACCATGTGGATGGCCGGAGGCGGCTCGAAGCCGGGCACCGTTTACGGTTCTACAGATGACTTCGGAGCGCTGGCAGTCGAAAACAAAGTCGATGTGCATGATCTGCACGCGACCATTCTGCATCTGCTGGGCTTCGATCATGAGAGGCTGACGTACCGGTATGCGGGACGGGATTTCAGGCTGACCGATGTGTATGGGCACGTCGTCAAGGGTGTCCTGAGTTGAGGCAAAAAGAGGTTCAGGCAGAAAAATGGATTTTATATTTTTGCCCATCCATCTTTTTTCCTTCCAACTGCAAGCTTATGCCCATCACCCGCCAAGTCCAAACCACGCGCATCTCCCAAGATGAGTTCGGAGCGCTTGCCTACGAGGTGATGGGACATGTCATCGACATCCATAACGAGTTTGGGCGCTTCTTTGACGAGCGCGTCTATAAGCGCGAACTCGCTGACCGAATGCCAGGCATCGAACTTGAAGTGCCCGTCACCGTCGTGTTCGGCACCTTTTCAAAGACCTATTACCTCGACGTGCTTGTCCACCGCAGTGGTCTGTTCGAGTTCAAAGCAGCCGAGGCCATCGTTTCCAGGCACCGCAGCCAGGCTTTCAATTACCTGCTCCTCTTTGATTTGCCGCATGGCAAGATCATCAACGTCCGCCCCGAGCGCGTCGATTCCGAGTTCGTGAACTGCCTCCAGCGGCTCGAAGATCTCCGGAATCCAACGATCACCAACACCACTTTTGATTCCTTGATTCCAGGAGCCGAGTTTTTCAGAGATACCCTCTCCTCACTCGTTCACGATTGGGGTGCTGGACTAGAAATCGGCCTTTACGACGAGGCACTCACTCACTTTCTCGGAGGTGAGCACAAGGTGGTTCAAGCGGTTCCCGTCATTGGCACCAAAGGACATCTCCATGATCAAAAAATGCGCATGTTGGCTCCTGATGTGGCATTCAAACTTACGGCGCTTGCCGATGAAAATAACAACTTCGAGTCACATGTGCGGCGATTTCTCCAGCACACTACTTTAAAGGCGATTCACTGGGCGAATATCACGACGCGAGGTGTCACCTTCACAACTCTTCGTTAAGACATGAAAGACAAAAAGATGAACAGGCAAAAAGATATTTCCAAGTGTGTGCTGACTTTGTGCTCAGCCATTTTTCTGCCTACTCATCTTTTTGCCTTCACCGATTCCGACTTCGAATCCAAAATCCGCCCTATTCTTGTCGAGCACTGCTACGAGTGCCACAGCACGGACAAGAAGCAGAAAGGCAACCTCCTCCTTGACTCCAAAGACGCCACGCTCAAAGGCGGCGACACTGGCCCCGCCCTCGTCCCCGGAGATCCATCCAAGTCCCTTCTCCTCCATGCCGTGAAGTGGGAGGACAAAGACCTCCAGATGCCGCCGAAAACGAAACTCAGCGACGCCCAGATCGCCGATCTCGAAGCCTGGATCAAAGCGGGCGCTCCCGATCCCCGCAGCGGCCCTCGCACACTCACCAAGATCGAGCAGCATCTCGAAGACTCGAAGAAACACTGGTCCTTCCAGCCCGTGGTCGATCCCATCAATGCCTTCGCCGCCGACAACTCTCCGCAGGCTTTTGAAAAACTCATCGACAAGCTCCTCATCGACCCGCGCTACGGCGAGCGCTGGGGCCGCCACTGGCTCGATGTGGCACGCTATGCCGACAACATGGGGGCCATCTTCAATGGCGATGACACCTACCCGAATGGCTTCACTTATCGCGACTATGTGATCAAGGCGTTCAACGACGACAAACCCTACGACCGCTTCATCCTCGAACAAATCGCCGCTGATCAACTCGACACCGCGAAGGACACGCGCACGCTCGCGGGCATGGGCTTCCTCGGCCTCGGACGGCGTAAAGACCGCCGTCTCGATGATGACACGCTCGACGACACCATCGACGTCATCGGTCGCGGACTCCTCGGCCTGAGCATCGGCTGCGCGCGCTGCCACGATCACAAACTCGAACCCATCACCACCAAGGATTACTACGGCCTCTACTCCATCCTCAAGAGCAGCAAAGAGCCCGAAATCCAGCCCGCGCTGCCGCAGGAAGACACGCCGCAAGTCCGCGAATACGCCGAGAAAAACAAAGCCGCCCGCAGCGAATACATCCGCGTCGTCGCCTTCGAGGCGGATCGCAGCTTCAGCGCCCTGCGCTCGCGTGTCGGCGACCACCTCCAGGCCGCGCACGACTCCAAACTGACCAACAGTTACAAAGAAAAAAAGGTCACGCCTGACATCCTCGATCCGCGCAAGCTCAACGTCGGCATCCACAACCGCTTCATCGCCAATTGGGACAAATGGGTCAAAGGCCATCCCGAGTTCTTCACCCCATGGCTCGAACTCTCCGCGCTGCCCGAGGCCGAGTTCGCCGCGAAAGCACCCGCGCTCTGCGAAGCCTACGGCAAGAACGCCGACAAAAAGCTCATCCCTTCCGTCGCCCGCAGCTTCGGCAAAACCAAGCCCAAATCCCTGCGCGACATCGCAGACATCTACAATCACCTCTACGCCAGCGAGGTCGATGCGCTGTGGGCCGAGAACTGGCGCGAGCACCTGCGTGTGCTCTGCATTCCCACGGCCGACGAACTCAACCTGCCCATCGCCGAACTCGAAAAATCCAGCATCGACCGCGCCCTCGCCGCGCAGAAAAACAACCCGTTGCCCGATGCCGAAGGCCAGCAGCTCCGCGCCCTCTTCCTCGACGACAACTCACCCTTCGTGCTCACGGGCAAAGACTTCCTCAGCAACCGGCTCTTCGCCAACCGCGATGTCGCCAATGGCCTGCGCCGTAACACTGCCAAGCCGCTCACCGATCTGCAAAATCATCCTGGCGCACCCGCCCGCGCCATGACCTTTGTCGATGCCGACAAGATGCATGACGGCAAAGTATTCATCCGCGGCAATCCCAACACCCCAGGCCCTTCCGCGCCGCGTCAATTCATCACCGCTCTGCATCACATCGCGCCCGAGCCTTTCCCCAAAGACAAAAGCGGTCGACTCCAGCTCGCGCAGGCCATTGCCAGCAAAAACAATCCACTCACGGCCCGCGTCATCGTCAATCGCGTCTGGGGTTGGCACTTCGGCGACGGCATCGTCGCCACACCGAGTGACTTCGGCTTCCGTGGCGACAAACCGACCAACCAACCGCTGCTCGATCACCTCGCCGCGTGGTTCATGGAGAATGGCTGGAGCTTCAAGAAGCTGCACAAGCACCTCATGCTCACCGCCGCGTATCAGCGCGCCGATTTCCCCATGCGCCCGCTCGATCTGGAACCGTTCCGCGACACCCTGCTCGCCGTCACAGGTCGCCTGAAACCCGATCTCGGCGGCAAGGCCGAGAAGATCGCCGACACCACGCGCCGCACCGTCTATGCGTTCGTCGATCGCAAAACACTGCCCTCGATCTACCGCAGCTTTGATTTCCCCGATCCCAACTTCAGCGCACCAAAGCGCAGCCGCACCGCGCTGACGCCGCGTGCGCTTATTCTGATGAACAGCCCGCTGCTCACGGACAGCGCCAAACAACTCGCCGCCTCGCTCACCAAAGACCTGCCGGACGACAACAGCCGCATCGAGGACCTGTATCGCCGCGTGTTCCAGCGTCAGCCCACGGACAAGGAAATGCAACGCGCGCACGACTACCTCGCCGCGTATCCAAAGAACGATCTCGTACACCCTGAGTCGCAGGACTGGCAATACGGCTACGGCACCTTTGATGCCGCCGCCAAGCAGACCACGAAGTTCGCCAGCCTCACGGCCTTCGATGGCAAAGCCTTCAAAGGCACACTTAAAACCACCGATGGCAAACCCAGCGAAGTCAAAGTAGATGCCATGGGCGGCGATTCCGGCCTCACCTCCTCCATGTGCAGCATCCGCCGCTGGATCTCCCCGCTCGATGGCGAGATCAACATCACCGCCGAACTCACGCACACCGATGCCAAGACCGAAGGCGTCATCGCCCGCATCATCAGCAGCCGCACCGGCGAACTCGGCGAATGGAAAGCCAAAGCCCAGTCGCTTTGCACTGAGCTGAGCAAAGTACCGGTAAAAAAGGGCGACACCCTCGACTTCATTGTCAGCAGCCAGACCGACAAGGACGCCGGCCCCTACCAGTGGAGCCCCAGCATCGTCATGCCCACCGCCGACATGCCCGCGATGCCCGGCATGAACCAGCGCTGGGACGCTCGCGTCGATTTCGCCAATCCCAACGCGCCCGCCAAGCCACTCACCGCTTGGGAGGAACTCTGCCAGGCCATTTTGTTGTCGCCTGAGTTTGCTGTGATGGAGTAACGCTTCCCGCCGCTTGCAGCTCGATTCGAGCATGTGACTGACTCATGGAGGTGGCAGGATCATAACAACTTTTGGCAGATCTAGACCATGTATTCCGCAGGGGAAAGGTGTTTTAGTCTCACTATGACTTCCCGCCGTTTCCTCACCTCCCTCATTCTTGCCTTTCTCGCCTGCACGGCGGCCTCGGCTCATGATGAAACCCTGACGCTGCGCCAGGATGAGGCTGCCAGCACGATCTCCGTGTATCGTGAAAATGTCGCGGAGCCGATCCTCACACAGAATGCGCGGCCGGATTTTCGCCCTTACATTCATCCCATCGTCGCACCCGATGGCAAAGGCTTGCTGACGGAGTACAGCCCCGGACATCACAAGCATCAGACCGGCCTCTACTGGGGGCTGAAGCAGGTGAATGGCCGCGACTATTTTCACAATCCGGGCGCTGGTTTCTGGCGCAAGGTTTCCAGCGCAGTACTCGTCGCCAAAGGCGAGTCCGTGAAGTGGACCACGGTTTATGAACTGCTCGATGCCGAAGGCAAGCCGGTGATGAAGGAGACCCAAGTGTGGACCATGCGCGACAACGATGGCCGTTACTTTCTCGATCTCGAATGGCAGGGCGAGGGCCTCGTGGACCTGACCATGGCGAAGCAGGAGTACGGCGGCCTCTTCCTCCGCATGCCGTGGAAGCCCGGCATGGAAGGCGGCGTGATGAACAGCGTGCGCCAAGCCAATGCGCGCGCCACCGCCCAGCGCTCCATCTGGATGGATGTGGGCCTGCAAGTGGAGGGCCGCAACGATCTCGCTCACATCGCCATCTTTGATCATCCACAGAACGCAGGCTACCCGCAGCCCTGGCGTGTGGACGGCCAGATGGGCGTGGGCCCCTGCCGCGCGATTGCGGGTGATTGGAAGATTGAGAAGGGAAAGACTGAGACGGTGCGGCACCAGTTCCTCGTTTACACGGGCAAGCTCAATGACGTCTCCATCACCGATTCATGGAAGGCCTACACCGGCCAAGGCTCTGACTCCGTGATGTGGGGCATCGCCAAGGCAGAGGGCAAGCAGGCCGCATTCCTCACCGGCGAACAAGCTGTGGCCAAGATGACGGTGCCCGCAGGCTTCGAAGCCAAACTGGCCGCCACCGAACCGATGATCACGCAGCCGATGGCTTTCTGCTGGGATGACCGTGGCCGCCTTTGGGTCGCGGAAAATCGCGACTACGAAACCCGCAGCGCTGGCTTCTCCGCCGATGGCAACAGCCGCATCCTCATTCTCGAAGACACCAATGGCGATGGGACATTCGACACGCGCAAAGTCTTCCTCGAAGACATCCCCTTCCCCTCCGCCATCGCGGTGGGCTTTGACGGCCTCTGGCTCGGCGCACCGCCCAATCTGCTTTTCGTGCCCGACAAAAATCAGGACGACAAAGCCGATGGCCCCCTCGAAATACGCCTCACCGGCTGGGGCATTCAGGATCGCCATGAAGTCTTCAACAGCTTCACCTGGGGCCCGGATGGCTGGCTCTATGGCTGTCAGGGCTACGCCACCCGCTCCACCGTGGGCAAGCCCGCCGATGGCGGCAAGGTCCTCCGCAAAGGCGACCCCTTCCCCGTCGAAATGCCGGTGAAGGATGGCCAGTACATCGACGGCGGCGTGTGGCGCTATCATCCCACCAAGGATCGCTTTGAAGTCGTCTCCCACGGTTTCAGCAATCCCTGGGGCCTCGACTTCGATGACCACGGCCAGTGCTTCATCACCGCCTGCGTCATACCGCATCTCTGGCACGTCATACCAGGCGGCATCTACCACCGCCAAGGCGGCAGCCACATCAATCCTTATGTCTTTGATGACATCAAGACCATCGCCGATCATCGCCATCGCTCCGCTCATGGCGGTGCACGCGTGTATCTGGCGGATGAATTCCCCAAGGAATACCGCGACCGCATCCTCATGGCCAATCTCCATGAGCACGATGTCATCACCGACATTCTCAAACCCAGCGGCTCCGGCTTCATCGGCCACCACGGCAATGAGCCGCTCTTCGCCAATGACAATGCCTGGGTGGGTTTCAGCATGGAGATCGGGCCGGATGGCGCGGCCTACGTGCTCGACTGGCATGACACCGAAATCTGCGGCAATGCCACGCACGACAAAGACACTGGCCGCATCTACCGCCTCGCGCCCAAGGGCCTTCCAGGAAAAACCGGCATCAATCTCGCCACGCAGTCGGACCTCGAACTCGTCGGCCTGCTGACGCATCGCAATGACTGGTACAGCCGCCGTGCCCGCGTGCTGCTGCAGCAGCGCGCCGCCGCCGGCCGCCTCGATGCCGCCGTGCCTGCCAAGCTCTGGGAACTCTTCGCGCAGTCGAAGACCTCCGCGCATCAGCTCCGCGCACTCTGGGCATTGCACATCACGCAAAACCTCCCGGCAGATCGCCTCCTCCCTCTGCTGGATCATGCCGAGCCCTACATTCGCGGCTGGGCCATTCAGCTTCTCGGCGAAGACCGCGCCTGCAGCGCCGCAGCCTTGGCCAAGTTTGCCACCATGGCGGAGAAAGACAGCTCGCCCATCGCGCGCCTCTACCTGGCCTCGGTCCTTCAGCGCATGCCACTGGCAGATCGCTGGGCCATCGCGCAGCATCTCGTCAATCACGCCGAGGATGTGGCGGATCACAACCTGCCCAAGATGATCTGGTTCGGCATTGAGCCGCTGGTGGAGGCCGATGCCACGCGTGCCATGGCGCTCGCATCTCACAGCAAGATGCCCATGCTCGCACAATACATCGCCCGCCGCGCCATCGCCGCCAAGCAGCTTGAGCCCGTGGCCGCCGCGCTGCAGAGCAGCAGCGACACCGCCCTGCGCCTCAGCCTGGTGGAAGGCGTGCGTGATGGCCTCAAATCGCTGGGCCGAAATGTGATCACGAAGCCCGCGAACTGGGACGCCGCCATGACCGCACTCAATGCCACCCAGGATGCAAAGCTCAGCGACTTCACGGCGCAGATCGGCCAGCTCTTTGGCGATGCCAAAGCCGCCGCCGGCCAGCTTGCCGTGCTCAAAGACAAAGCCGCCCCCATCGAGCGCCGCCAGCAAATCCTCACCGCCTTTGCCCGCGATGCCTATGCCGAAGCGCTGCCCGTCGTGCTCTCCCTGCTGGATGAACCCGCGCTGCGCCGCCATGCCATTCGCGCCCTCGCTTCATTCGATGCCCCGCAGATCGCGCCAGCATTGATCAAGCTCTACGCCAAGCTTCCCGCTGCCGAGAAAACCGAAGTCATCCTCACGCTCTCCGCACGCCGCAGCACCGCGCAGGCCCTCGTCGCTGAGTTGAAGAAGAACACCATTCCGAAGACCGATGTCAGCGCCTTTGACGCACGCCAGCTCTATCGCGTGATCGGCCCTTCGTTCGTCGAGTTCTGGGGCCCCATCACCCAGCTCGCCAGCGACAAGCAGGCGGAAATGGCCAAGTACAAAGCCATGCTCACCGATGCCGTGCTTGCCAAAGCCAACACGAGCCGTGGCCGCGCCGTCTTCGAGCGCACCTGCATCGCCTGCCACATGCTCTACGGCGCCGGTGGCAATGTCGGCCCCGATCTCACCGGGTCGAATCGCGCCAATCTCGACTACATCCTCGCCCAGATCCTCAATCCCAGCGAAGTCATGCAGGAGAGCTATCAGCTTGTCACCGTCACCACTCGCGATGGCCGCACCCTCGCCGGCATGGTCGCCGCGGAAGACAACCAGCAGCTCACCCTCCGCCTCGTCGGTCAGGACAGCGTCGTCACCAAATCCGAGATCCTCTCCCGCGAAAAATCCCCCATTTCCATGATGCCCGAAGGCCTCCTCAAAACCCTCAAAGACGACGAAATCCGCGACCTCATCGCCTACCTCCGCACCACCACGCAGGTGCCGCTGCCGAAGCCGTGATGCCGGTAAACACCTGCTTCAGGATCGCATCAATCCCCCGCCCCGCGCGCAACCTCTGGCTCAAAGCCGGCAACGCCCTCTTTCAGTGATCAGCCGTCGTCACTTCCTCAGCCAAACCGCACGTGAAGGCTGGAAGGTGCGAGGCTTACTCACTCTCGGCGCGTTGCAGCCCAACCTCATCCTCACCAATACAGGACCTCCTGGAACACCACACTAACGCCCATGAATCATTCATTTTGCACCTCCCTGCTCTCGATCATCTTTGGATTGGCGCTCGTTCAGCTCTCCGCGCCTGCCGCTGAAAAAAAGAACATCGTGCTCATCGCTGGAAAGCAGAGCCACGGTCCAGGAGCTCACGAACACAATGCAGGCGTCCAGTTGTTGGCGAAATGTCTCCGAGCCTGGGTGCCGGATTTGGTGGATGTGAAAGTGCATTTGAACGCCGAATGGCCAGCGGAAGAAGAGATCAAATCCGCCGACACCATTTTGATTTATGCGGATGGGTTCACCATGCATCCAGCGTTGCAGGGGGATCACCTTCAGCAGCTCTCCGTGGAGATGAAGCGTGGCTGTGGTTTTATGGCATTGCACTGGGCCACTGAGGTGCCCAAGAACAAGGGCGAGGCTGAGTTT
>JAPLUN010000673.1 GCA_026397715.1 Verrucomicrobiota bacterium | reverse complement strand
GGAGCTCTTATCGTTGGGCGTCGGATTGTTTTCCGTCGGCTGCTCACCCACCCAGAACACCGTGGCCACGATGTCCAGCTTCCATGGATAGCGCGCGTATCCCAGATGCGGCATTGAGGACGAACTGAAGCTGGGCACCGTCGCGGAAATGTTGCGGGGAGGCGATGATTGCGTCTGCGCAGGCGCGGCGGGTTTGCTTTGGGCAGTGGGAGCAGTCCCTGCTTTTTTCAACGCCGCAGCAGCACCTGTGGCTGAAACCGAGGACGCCCCCTGACCAAACGCCGACACCGCCGCCACGAGAGACGCGACGACGACGAATGAACTGAGAGAACGTTCAGCGAGCATGGGGGTGGAACCTAATTGCGAGAATTGTAACAGCTTACCATGGTAAACTGCAATCTGTAATTCACCACGTAAGGCGCAGCAGCCAGGTTGGGAAATCGATCTCAACCCACAAAACAACGGCGCTAAATCATGGACAGATCAGCCGCTTCGCTGTTCAAAAACTCCGACTTGCCCGCCATCCGTCCAAAAACCGGGGCGGCAGCAATAGTCTCAATAACGGCGCAACGTGGAGTCCTGCGGGGCCCGCGTGTCATCCGTCTGCGGATAGTCCAGCGTGTAATGCAGTCCCCGGCTTTCGTGCCGGCGGATGGCGCATTCCACGATCAGGGACGCCGTTTCCACAAGGTTGCGCAGCTCCAGGATTTCGCTGGTGACGTGGTTGTTCCAGTAAAACTCCTGCACCTCCCGCTTGAGGTTGCGCAGGCGCGCCGCCGCACGCTGCAGACGCTTGTTGGTGCGCACGATGGAGACGTAATCCCACATCAAACGCCGGATTTCATCCCAGTTGTGGTAGATCACCACGAGTTCGTCATTTTCCACCACCCCGCTGGTCTGCCAGGGGCGCAGTTCGTAGCTCTGCTCGGCGACTTTTCCCTGCGGAATCTTTTTGATCAAATACGCCACGGCACGCTGCGCGGTGACGCAGCACTCCAGCAGCGAATTGCTCGCCAGTCGGTTCGCCCCATGCAGCCCGGTGCAGCCCACCTCGCCCACGGCGCAAAGTCCGCGAATGCTCGTGGCCCCGTTCACGTCCGTCAGCACGCCACCACATTGATAATGAGCAGCAGGCACCACCGGAATCGGCTCCTTGGTGATGTCGATGCCGACATCGAGACAGGCCTTCTGAATGTTCGGAAAGTGGCTCGCAATGAATTCAGGCGGCCGATGACTGATGTCGAGATAAACGCAGGGGCCGCCAGTCTTCTTGATCTCGTGGTCGATCGCACGCGCCACAATGTCACGTGGTGCCAGCGATCCACGCGGATCATACCGCTGCATGAACTCCTGCCCGTCTTTGCCGATCAAACGCGCACCTTCACCCCGCATTGCCTCGCTGATGAGGAAAGAACGCTTCTGCGGATGGTACAAGCATGTCGGATGAAACTGGATGAACTCCATGTCCGAAATCGTGGCCCCGGCGCGCCAGGCCATGGCCACACCATCACCCGTCGCCACCATGGGATTCGTGGTGTACAAATACACGCGCCCGCACCCGCCGGTGGCAAGGATCACTCGGTCCGAGCGGAAGGTGTGTACTTCCCCGCTGGTCTCATCCAGCACATAAAGCCCGAGCACACGATCCTCGGAGACGAGGCCAAGCTTCGCCGTCGTCAGAATGTCGATGGCGTAATGGTTTTCGTAGATCGTGATGTTCGGATTCGCCCGCACGCTGGCGAGCAGCTTCTCCGTGATCTCCCGTCCGGTGGCATCCGCCGCGTGCAGCACACGGCGCGCGGTATGGCCGCCCTCCCGCGTCAGGTCAAATTCCAGATGCCCGTCCACCGCCTCACGCTGGTCAAAATGCACGCCCCACTTCACCAGATCGGCGATGCGGGCCGGTCCTTCGCTCACAATCGTGCGCACAGCGGCCTCTTTGCACAAGCCCGCCCCCGCGATGAGCGTGTCGCTCACATGCTTCTCGATGGAGTCGTTCTCCGCCGTCACACAGGCGATCCCGCCCTGTGCCCAGTTCGAGTTCGAGTCCAGCGCACCGCGCTTGGTGATCATGACCACCTTGCCATGCTCGGAGGCATGCAAGGCCGAGACCAGTCCGCCTGCCCCGGTTCCGACGATGATGAAGTCTGCCTCAATCATGAATTGTGGTGACTCTTTCGTCGCGGAACCGTCAACATGCAAACGTCCTACCAGCTTGTTCCCAAACTCCAGCGCGTCGCGAGGTCCAGCAGATCCGGGCGCAGCGGCCATTCATCGGCACGCGGCTCTTGGCCTTCATGGCGGTGGCTGGCTCCCTTGAGCGCCATGCAGCCCGTGTTGTCACCGATCTGACGGATCGTTTCGATCTCCTCAGTGGAAAGACACTGCTCAGGCAAAGCGGCAAGATCATCCAGCTTGCTCTCAATCGTGCGGGCACCTTCACCGTGCTCCTGAATCATAGTAGGCACAACGCTCTTCACCGCCGTGTTGCCCAAGGTCCACAAACAGGCGAGCTGCAGCATGGACAAGCCATGCTTCTCGGCAATCGGCCGCACTTTTTCCAACTTCTCGACCCCGTGCTCAATCCAGTCGCCCGGACGGTGCGTACGATGGTCGCCATCACGGAATTTGTGGCCCGGCTTCACGTCATCGTGAAACAGACCGCCGTAATCCACCACCCGCGCCAAAATATCCACGTTGTTCTTCGCCGCAGCTCCCAGCACATGCTGGCCCGGCCAGGGCTCGAGGGGATTCAGAATGATCATCGCCCAGTCCATGCGGTCGCCGAAACGCTCAAAGCACTCGATCATGTCCAGCGTGAACCCGTTCGCCGGTCCCGGCGCGATGCCCAGCCGGTCCGTCAGCCCTTCCGTTTTGAGCGCCGTAAACGCATCCCACACCTTCTCGCTCGTGTAGCTGATGCTGTCCGGATTGTGCAGCATGAGCAGGTCAAACTTCGAAGTCTGGCAGCGCTCCAGACTCTTCTCCGTCGCCATTTTGAGGTAGTCGTAATACTTCTCCGGCCCGCGCAGCGTCGGATCAGTAAACCGCGGATAGCCACGTGACCCCTGCCGGATGCCTTCATAGATGTCATGGCCCACAATGCCCACGAGGCAGTATTCCTCACGCGGAATGCCCTTCAGCGCCTCGCCCAGCAAGGCATCTGCACGGCCCACGCCATACACATCCGCCGTGACAAACGTGCGCACACCTTTGGCAAACGAATCGCGCATGAGCTGCATGTAATGCTCCTCGGAGAGCTGTTCTCCGTAGTGCATGAAGCGTCCGCCGCTCCAGGTGCCGTAGGCTGTTCGTGTCAAATTCATAAAAGGTCAGGTTGGGGTTTGAGGGGAGGATACATAACGATTCCGCCCGGTGTTTCAAACAAGGATCATCCCTGAAACCACCAACGCCCATGATTTGACAAAATTAGCCACCTGCGACACCTCGCCAGAGTCCACCTCCTCCGCCTCATGAAAAAGCCGTCCGCCAATCGCAAAACCAGCGCCCCGGCCCAGGCGAAGCCAGCCAGCCTCACCCCTCTCCTCACCAAAGTCCGGCAGCTCATCCAAAGCGCCCGCCGCGGCGTGTCCACCATCGTGGACACCTTCCAAGTGATGACCAACTTCGAAATCGGCCGCCGGATCGTCGAACACGAGCAAAAGGGAGCCAAGCGTGCCGCCTATGGTACGGAACTGCTGAAGGAACTATCTGAAAGGCTGACCGAGGAGTTTGGGCGTGGCTTTTCGAAAAGCAATTTAGCTGCAATGAGGGCTTTTTATCTCATGTGGTCAGAGCGGGTTCAGATTTTCCAACAGCCTATTGGAAAATTGATCGAATCCGAGATTTCGAAGCAATCAGCTGAAAAATCGATGCCAGCCAAGATTCGCCAGCAGCCTATTGGAAAATTGGCAGACACATCAATTTCCGAACAGCCTGTTCGGAAATCTCCCTTCACCCTGAGCTGGACCCACTACCAAGTCCTCCTCTCCGTCAAAGACCCCGACGAGCGCAGCTTCTACGAAATCGAAGCCACCAACTCCGGCTGGTCCGTCCCCGAACTCAAGCGCCAGAAAGCCTCCTGCCTCTACGAACGCCTCGCCCTCAGCCGGGATAAGGAGGGCATCCGCAAACTCGCCCGCGAAGGACAGGTCATCGTCAGGCCTGAGGACTTCCTGAAGGAACCCCTCGTCCTCGAATTCCTCGGCCTCGACGACAAGGCCAGCTACTCCGAAAACGATCTGGAGCAGGCCATCATTGACCGCCTCGAACACTTCCTTCTCGAACTCGGCAAAGGCTTCCTCTTCGAGGCCCGTCAGAAACGCTTCACCTTCGATGAAGACCACTACTTCGTCGATCTCGTCTTCTACAACCGTCTCCTCCGCTGCTACGTCATCATCGACCTCAAGCTCGACAAACTCACGCATCAGGACCTCGGCCAGATGCAGATGTACGTAAACTACTACGACCGCGAGGTGAAGCTCCCGGCTGAAAACCCCACCATCGGTCTACTCCTCTGCAAGTCCGCCAAAAAGACCGTCATCGAACTCACCCTCCCCCAAGGCGCGAACATCCACGCCAAGGAGTACAACCTCTACCTGCCGTCCAAGGAACTGCTGAAACAAAAACTCGATGAGTGGAGCGCAGCTGTGACCAGATAAACCCCCATCCCCCCTCACCCCGCCGCCGTCTTCACCAGCAGATCCGCGATCTTCTCCGCTGAATTCTTCACCGCAAGCTTCTGCGCCGCCTTCTTCATCTCGCCGGCCTTGCGCGGGTCATTGAAGATCTCACGCACGGCGTCAGCCAAAGTGTCAGCATTCAGCTCGCTTTCGCGCATCAGTCGTGCCGCTCCAGCCTTGTCAAAAATCTCCGCATTGCGGGTCTGATGATCCTCGGCGGCATGCGGATACGGCACCAGCAGGCTCGGCACGCCGAAGTAGGCCAGCTCCGACATGGAGGAAGCCCCCGATCGTGCAATGGCCAGATCCGCCGCGCGATAGGCCAGATCCATGCGATGGCAGAAGGCGGCCACGTGCTGCTTGAGCATCGGAATCTTGGCGTAAACATCGCGAACTTCTTCGTAATCGGTCGGTCCGGCGATGTGCAGCACCTGGATGCCCATTCTCTCAAACTCTTCCAGCGCCATGCCCACGGCACGGTTCACTCCGCGCGCGCCCTGGCTGCCGCCCATGACAAGCAGCGTGCGCCTGTCCTTGTCCAGCTTGAAGAAGGCACGCGGGTCGTCGTTGTTCGGCTTGCGCATGCTGCTGCGGATTGGCGTGCCCACCACGCGCACATCCCCATGCTTCGGGAAGTGCTCCTTGCAGGCTTCCAGGCCGCACAGCACGATGTCGCTATAGCGTGCGTTGAGCCGGTTCGCCTTTCCGGGGATGGCGTTGCTTTCGTGAATCAGCGTGTGGCAGCCCTCTTTGCGCCCGGCATACAACGGGGCAAAGGACGTGAACCCGCCCATGCCCAGCACCACATCCACATCGTGGTCGCGGATGATCTTCCGGCAGGCCTTGGTCCCCTTCCAGAGTCCCTTGAGGAAGCCGAACATCTTCGGCGACCACGGTTTCGGCATCGCCAGAAACGGCATCTTCTCAAACCGCAATTCCGGGTGCCCCGAAGCGGCCAGGGTGTCGATCTTCTTTTCGCTGATCAGCAAAGTCACGTCGTGACCTCGGGAGGCAAGCACCTCACCAACGGCAATCCCAGGGAACAAATGCCCCCCGGTGCCACCACACGCGATAAGCACGTGGATGGACTTCGAATTTTTCTGTTTCACTAAGATTCAAAAGGCTAAAGCTGTGGAGTCCAGCGGCGCTTTCTGCGGATCACGGGGAGCTGATCCCAGGTCAGATGAACGCCCTGGCGGTGGATGTTGATCAGGATGCCGACCGCGACCATCGCGGCGACGAGACTGGACCCTCCGTAACTTACGAAAGGCAGCGGCAATCCCTTGTTCGGCAGCAAAGCAGTGGTCACGCCCATGTTCAAGAGCGCTTCCATTCCCAGCAAAAATGTCAGTCCGGCACCTAAAAGCTTGCCAAACCGGTTCGGCGCGTACGCGGAAACGACCATTCCTGCCATCACCAGCACCGCAAACGCCAGCACCACGGCCGCCGTACCGCGCAGTCCCAGCTCCTCCCCCACCATCGGGAAAATGAAATCCGTATGGGCTTCAGGCAGGTAGGAGAGCTTCATGCGCCCCTCCCCCAGACCACGCCCTTCCAGCGCGCCGGAGCCAAACGCCAGTTTGGACACCCACTGTTGCAATCCCAGGTCTTCCTTGTGGTTTTCGAGGTCAAAGGTGACCATAATTCGCTCAAATCGGTTCGGCAGGAACTTGACCCCCGCCGCGAGGCCGCCGCCGCAAAGCACCACGATGATCGCCAGATAGCGCATCTTGGTGCCCGCCACGAACATCACGCCAAGACCCACCGCCGAGGCCAGCAAGGCACTGCCAAGGTCAAATTCGCAGCCGATCAGGGCCACGATGCCCAGCAAAATCAGGCCCGGCAGCACAAAACCACGCCAAAAAGTACGCGTCAGCTCCTGGTGCATCCCAAACCACCCCGCCAGGGCGATGATCAGCGCGATCTTCGCAAATTCAGATGGCTGCACACGAAACCCGCCCACGCCCAGGGCCTGCAGACCGATCCATCGCCTGGAGCCGTTGATTTTCACACCGATCATCGGCACGTAGCACAGCGCCAGCAGCACCGCCGCAGCGATCAAAATGTGCCAGCGCCAGCGCATCCACACGTTGTAGTCCACCACGGCCATGATCACGCACACCACCGTCGCAGCTCCCAGCCAGCCCAGTTGCCGCCACAGAGTCACGTAATCCTCCCCGCCTTCATGCGCGACTTGAAATGTCGTGCTCGCCAGCATGGTGATGCCCAGCGCGATCAGCGACAGCGCCGCAAGCAGGAACAGGAGGATGGAATATTTGGCCATGAAGCCGGAAACGAGAAGTTACTTCGCTGGGATCACCAGCTTCATCCCGTCACGCATGGAGTTGGGATTCTTGATGTTGTTTGCCTTCTGAATCGCGGCCACCGAGACGCCATACTTCGTGGCCAGACGGTAAAGCGTCTCGCCAGACTTGAGCGTGTGCGAGCGGGCAGACGATGCCTTGGCCACCGTTTTGGGTGGAGCGTCAGCCGCCACTTTTTTGGTCGGCTCGGCCTTCTTCGTTGCCGGAGGTGCCTCGGCGATCTTTTTCAACATCTGCGTGGGTGGCGGCACAGGGTTCGGCTTCACCAGCGGCCGCGCTTCAGCTTTCGCCACGGGCTTGGCTTCATCACGATCCCGGTCCCGTGGCCTCACAGCTTCCACCTTCGGTGCGTTTTCCTGCAGCAGCGAAACAACATTCGGCTTGGTAGGAGGTGGCAGCGCAACGGCGGCGCTGGCAGGCGGCGCAGATGCCGTGGCCGGTGTGTCAGCATCCGCCACGAGGGAGGATGTCGCAGGCGGGGCTTCGTTCGGTGCCACCAGCGAAATAGGCGTCATGGTGGCCGCGGACAGACTGGCAGGTGCCTCAGAAGGTTTCACGGCCTCACTCGGGACTTTCGTCGCCGGTGGCTGGTCTCGGACCACGGGAACGGCCTTCGGCACTTCTTCCACGATCCCCATCGGCTTCAGCGTCTTCGGATTCACAGGGATTGCGCTCGGCACGGCCTGCTTCGGCACGCGCAGCATCGTTCCTGGGCCGATCTGGATTCCCTTGTCGATCAAGTTCAGACGTGTGATCTCCGCTTCCGTGGAGCCAAACTTGGCTGCGATGGACTTGATGGAGTCCCCCGAGCGCATCTCGTAGTTGTCAAACTGCTCCGTGTCCGCCGCCGCCTGCGCCTGCGCGGTGATCACGTCAGGGGAGGCCGTCGGCAGTCCGTTGCCAGTGCTCACCGCACGCGCCGCCTGCGTCACCGTCTGCTGCGGCTTCGCGTCATCACCCATGAAATCATAGATTATGATGCCGCCGATGAGGACGACGTGGATCAGCAGCATGACCACAAACATGCGCGCCATGCCTGAGTTCGGCTCATGCTGGTTCCATTCACCCTCTTCCGTCACGAGCGCCACTCGGTGGCGATGCCGCTCACCATCCATCAGGTTCAGCAGCAGCTTGGTTTCTTTGGGCTTGGGTTTCATCTTCATAGGACCTTGGGGTCTGGGATTGTCGGGATTGGGGGTCTTTAAATTCAATTCAAGGCGTTCACGGCCTCACGAAAAACATCACCGCGCTGGGCATAGCCGGTGTACATGTCGAAAGAGGAGGTGCCTGGGCTGAGGATGATCGCATCCCCCGCCTGAGAAACTTTCGTGGCCAGACACACCGCGTCCGCCATGTCGGTGGCACACTGGCAGGGCAGCAGATCGCCAAAGGTTTGCTTCAGCTGCTCGGCGATCTCGCCGATGAGCACCATCGCACGCACCTGTCCGTTCAGCTCCGCGCGCAGCGGTGTGTAGTCCAGTTCCTTGTCCTTGCCGCCTGCTATCAATACAATCGGGCGCTCCTGCGAACGCAGGCAGGCTTCCAGCGCATGCAGGTTGGTCGCCTTGGAGTCATTGATGTATTCGCGGTCGTGGAGGGTCCGCACCAGTTCGCAGCGGTGCCTCGGCGGCTCATAGCTCTCCATCGCCTTCAGCATGCTGGAATACTGCAGCCCGAACACGCGTCCGGTCATCAGCGCGGCCAGCACGTTCTCCATGTTGTGTTTGCCACGCAGTTTCAATCCGCCTGCGCTGCCAATTTCCTCACCGAGATGATAAAAGCTTCCAGCGCTGTAAGTGTAACCCGCTTCCGCGCCATAGGCGGAAAAGGTCCAGCGCTGCGCTGCACCGGAAGATACACTTTCACCAGCGCGCACGATGGCCACATCGTCCGCCGTGACGTTTTCAAACACACGCGCCTTCGCGGCAAAGTAAGACTCCATGTCCGGATAGCGGTCCAGATGATCCGGTGCAAAGTTGAGCCACAGGCTGGCCTTCGCACGGAAGTCACGGATCGTCTCAAGCTGAAAGCTGCTGATCTCAAGCGCGAGCACATCGTAACGTACGCCACTGGCGACGACTTCACTCAAGGACACGCCATGATTGCCGCAGGGCAGTGACTTCATGCCGCAGCCGTTGAACAGCGTCGCAATCAGCTCCGTGCAGGTGCTCTTGCCGTTCGTGCCGGTGATCGCCACCATCGGCATGTCAGTCAGGTGGAAGGCAAACTCCGTTTCACCCACCAGCGGCACGCCTGCGTCAGTAAACTTTTTCGGCAAAGGCCAGTGCTCATCCAGCCCGGGACTGATGATGACCTGCTGGAACTCACCGGGCTTGACCACGAGATCACGCGCTGCCTGTCCGAGAACACAGTGGAAATCTTCGACCTGCTTCGCCTTGTCACCCTCATCAAAAATCGTCACCTCCGCGCCATGCAGGCGCGCCAGACGTGCGGCTCCGAGGCCGCTGCGTCCAGCACCGAGAATGGCAAAATGTTGTGAGGCGAAGCGCATGAAAATTATCGAAGCTTGAGCGTGGCAAGACCGAGCATGGCAAAGAGCAGCGAGAGCACCCAGAAGCGCACGATCACCTGGTTCTCATGCCAGCCGCCGAGTTCAAAATGATGATGGATCGGAGCCATGCGGAAGATGCGCTTGCCGCGCTTCTTGAAGCTCCAGACCTGCAGAATAACGCTCATGGCCTCCATCACAAACACGCCGCCGACGAGGGCCAGCACGATCTCCTGCTTGCACCCGATGGCCAGCGCCGCAATGCAGCCGCCCAGCGCCAGCGAACCCGTGTCTCCCATGAACATCTTGGCCGGATGCGCATTGAACCAGAGGAAGCCGAGACAGGCACCCGCCATCGCCATCGCCACGATCGGCAGTTCATTGGCCAGGCTGTTGTGCGCCACGCCGAGGTATTCAGAATACTTCGCGTTGCCGCAGATGTAGCCAAACGCGGCATACGCCAGCGAGGTGGTGATCGAGCAGCCGGTGGCAAGTCCATCCAGTCCGTCGGTGAGGTTCACCGCATTCGAAGCCCCCACGATGATGACTGCAAAGAATGCGACCGCAAAAAGGTGCATGTCAGAGATCACCGCATCCTTCACAAACGGAATGTAAAGCGCGCGCAGCGTGACGCCATTGTCTCCCGGCACTGCATAGGCAAACAGCAGGCCCGCCACCACCGCCACCGAGGTCTGCCAGATGAGCTTGGTCCGGGCGCTGACGCCCTTTGAGTTCTTCTTGCTGATCTTGAGATAATCATCGCGGAAGCCCAGGGCACCAAGACCGATGGTGGTGAACAGCACTGTCCACACCATGACGTTGTCCCACTTCGCCCACATCAGCGTCGAGATCACAATCGCCGAGAGAATGAGCAGGCCGCCCATCGTCGGAGTTCCCGCCTTCTTGCCGTGCAGTTCATGCAGCTTGTGCACTTCCTCCGCGGTGCGGATTGGCTGGCCCATCTTCAACGAGATCAGTTTGCGGATGAGGCGGTCACCGTACATCAGCGAAAGCGCAAACGCCGTGACTGCGGCACCGCCAGCACGGAACGTGTGGTACTTGAAGAGATTGAGAATTTTGTACAGAGCGGCGTCATCGCTGATCCATTGATGAGCGGTGAGCCATTCCCTAAGTTCGTAAAGCCAGTACATCATGAGGCGGAAAAATGCGTGAGGACCTGTTCCATGCGCGCGGAGCGGCTGCCTTTGAGCAGCACCACGTCTCCCTCGCGCAACCACTCACGCAGACGTGCGGCACAAGAGGCTTGATCGGGAAAATGTTCGGAGGGCACCGCCTTCGAGGCTTCGGTGATCCATGCGGCTTCGTTGCCACCCACACTGAACACAGCGTCCAGCTTGAGCGAACCGGCAAACTCGCCCACCCGGCGATGTTCGGTTTCAGCAATCGGCCCCAGCTCACCCATGCGTCCCAGCACCGCCACACGGCGGCTGCCAAAATAACCCAGCGTGCTCAGCGTGCGCAGTCCTGCGATCATGCTGTCTGGGTTCGCGTTGTAGGAATCATCAATGAACTGGATGCCGGCAATGACCTTCGGCTCCACACGGCCACCGGTGAGCTTCGCCTGATTCAGGGCATCCGCGATGTCCGCAGGCTCAATGCCCTGCCTCCAGCCCATGCAGGCAGCCAGCGCGGCATTGCCCACCATGTGTTCGCCGAGAATCGGCAGACGCGTCTCCACCTTCTCACCACCGAAGTCGAGCGTGAAGGTCGTGCCGGTCGCATCCGCGCGCAGATTGGAGGCCACCACGTCGCCACATCCCACACCCGCCATCGAGACACTGCCCTGACAGTGACGCGCGATGACTTCGCTGTACTTGTCATTCGCATTCAGCACCACCACACCACCGGCGCGCACATTCGCCGCCAGCGTGCCTTTTTCCCAGGCGATCGCATCCTGCGTGCCCATGTATTCGATGTGGGCCATGCCGACGTTGGTGATGATCCCCGCATCTGGTTTGGCGATGTCCGTGAGCACTTTGATCTCACCCGCATGGTTCATGCCCATCTCGGTCACGCAGCACTGGTCGCCTTCACTCAGCGAGAGCAGCGTCAGAGGCAGGCCGATGTGATTGTTCAGATTGCCGAAGGTCGCGCGCGTCTGGCATTTGCGCGCCATGATGACTGCCGTGAGGTCCTTGGTAGATGTTTTGCCATTGCTGCCGGTCAGGCCGATGATCAACGGCGCATGATGATCACGATAGCCGCTCGCCATGTTTTGCAGTGCCAGCAGGGTGTCACCCACCTCGATCACCGCGCACGGCAGCGTGCCCCAGGCCGGATTGACTTTGCTGACGACGACGGCCGCCGCACCAGCCGCAGCCACCTGCGGGATGAAATCGTGCGCATCAAACTTGTCTCCCACCAGCGCCACAAAGACCTCACCAGCGGTGATCTTGCGCGAGTCGGTGTTCACATTCGTCACCAGACGCGCGCCATCCCCACGCAGGGTCCCTGCGGCGAATTGGGCTAGTGTCTGGATTGCGATAGGAATCATCGATTGAATCTGTCAGGTCGGTCAGGTCCGGGGCGGTCGGGTCGGTCAAACCCCCCACGCATGGCTTCACGTTCAGCCTCTTTTTCTTCGCGCTCAGCAGCTCGGTCAGCTTTGAGCTGGTGAAGGAAGTAGCGGGCGATTTTGCGGTCATCAAAAGGATGCTTTTTACCCTGAATGTCCTGATAGTCCTCGTGCCCTTTTCCGGCAATGAGCACCAGATCGCCGTCCCACGCATTCTGCATCGCTGTCTGGATGGCCTCGCGGCGGTCTGCAATGATGGCATGCTTTTGCGGACGGGCGAAGCCGGCCTTGGCATCGTCCAAAATCTGCTGCGGATCTTCAGTGCGCGGATTGTCGGAAGTGAGCACGCAGATGTCACTGCCGGCCTCTGCAGCCGCGGCCATCTTCGCACGCTTGGATCGGTCCCGGTCTCCTCCGCAGCCAAACACCGTGATCAGACGGCGCGGACGCAGCGCGCGCGCGGTGCGCAGCGCATTCTCCAGACCGTCAGGCGTATGCGCGTAATCGACAAAGACCTGGAAGCGTGAATTGTCAGACACTCGTTCCATGCGCCCCGGCACCTGCGGTGCGTTTTGCAGGCTCTTGATGGCTTCACGCAGATTCAAGCCGACCCCCTGCGCAGCAGCGAGTGCGCCGAGCGCGTTGTAAACATTGAAGTCCCCGATGAGCGGCAGGCGCACCAGGAAGCTGCGGCCTTTCGCTTCAAGTTCGAACGTCGTACCGTTCATATCATAGCGGACATTGATGGCGCGATATTCACAGCCAACCCCAAAGCCGAAACGAACGACACGGCCGGTGCTCTCAAAACGCTGGGCGAGCTTGCGCCCCCACGAGTCGTCACCGTTGATGATCAGGGCCGAGCGCTTCGATGAATCGGCTGTGATTTGAAACAGCCGCACCTTGGCCTCGAAGTACTTCTCCATCGTACCGTGGTAGTCAAGATGGTCCTGCGTCAAGTTCGTGAAAATGGCGGCCGCAAACGGAAGGCCATGGATGCGATCCTGATCCAAGGCATGGGAGGATACTTCCATGACACAAGCACGGCAACCGTTCGCGCGCATGCCCGCCAGCAGCCCCTGGATTTCCAGAGATTCGGGCGTGGTGTGTGAGGCAGGTATGTGCTCACCGTCACCGAGGTCATAAAACACCGTGCCCAGCAATCCGCTGCGCATCTGCGCGGAATTAAACAGATGGTGAAGCAGAAACGCCGTGGTGGTCTTGCCATTCGTACCGGTGATGCCGGCAATGGTGAGCCCTTTGGCCGGGAAACCGTTCAGCGTCGCAGCAGCCTGCGCAAGTGCGGTGCGCGAGTGCCGCACATGCACCCACGGCACCGTGCAGTCATCCGCCGGTGCCTTCTCGGCAATGATCGCCGCAGCACCCAGTTCGATCGCCTTGCCAATGAAGTCATGACCATCCACATGCGTGCCACGAATGGCGACGAAGGCGATGCCTGGGCCAACCAGTCGCGAGTCGTACGCAAAGCCGGTGATGTCAGTGTCGAGGCTGCCGGAAACCGCCGGCTTGTCGAGATAGGGAATAATGTCGCGTAGTATCATTGAACGCCTCCTTTAGCTGCCACCTTGACGGGGCGTTCGTTGCGAATGGCCAGATGATCGAGCGTCTCCCGCACGATTTCAGCAAAAATAGGGGCCGCGACACGACCGCCACGCACCATGGCGGAGCTCTCCGCTTTCGGGTCATCGAGCATCACGAGGCAGACGAGCTTGGGGTTGTCGATCGGAGCCATGCCGACAAACGACGTCAGGTAGGAGCCGTCGATGTAGCGTTTCTTTTCAGGGTCGTAACGGCGGGTGGTGCCCGTTTTGCCGCCGACGCGCACCTCAGCCAGCGCCGCGCGCTTGCCGGTGCCTTCGATGACGACACCTTCCAGGAAATCGCGCAAGGATGCAGCGGTTTTCGCCGTGCAAACCTGCCAGACAGGCTGCGGCGGCATGATTTCAGTGTCGCCATTCGGCTTGACAATGCGGTCGATGAGCCGCGGCTTCATGAGCACGCCGCCGTTGGCAATGGCTCCATAGGCCATGCACATCTGCAGCGGGGTGACTGATACTTCATATCCAATAGGCATGCGTGAATAGGTGGTGTTGCTCCACTTGCCGGTGTTGAGGTACCCGGCTTTTTCGCCGAGGAGACCGATTCCGGTGGGAGAACCAAAACCAAACCTTGTGGCATAGTCGAGCATCATGTCCTGTCCAACACGTTTGCTGATTTTATACATGCCAATGTTGCTGGAATGGACCAGCACCCCCTTGACAGTTTGCATCCCCAAAGGTTCGTCATCACTGAGTTTCACCTTCCGCACCGGGTCTTCGTAAAACATGTTCCCGCAGTCGATCTTCTCGCCGGGTGAGATTTTGTGATTGTCCAGCCCCGCCGCCAGCGTGACGACCTTGAAGATCGAGCCCGGCTCATACGGCTCCGCAATGACGTGATTGGTCCAGGTGCTGACATCCGGGTTGCTCAGATCACGGTGCGGGCGCGCCGCCATGGCCAGCACGGTGCCCGTGGACGGCTCGGTCACGACAATCACCACTCGGCGGGCGTTGTGGGCCTTCCAGGCCCGCTCGCAAATCGCCTCCACATTATCCTGCAGCTGCATGTCGATGGTGAGATGCGCATCGCTACCATGCTGTGGTTCAATGACTTGGCTGCGGTAAGATGGAAGCTCGTGCCCAGACTTGTCACGCTCGATCAACTGCTCCCCAGCCACCCCGGTGAGTTTGGCGTCCATGAGCTTTTCGACCCCCCAGCGCCCCTTGTTGTTGACGTCGGTGTCGCCCAGCACCAGCGACAGACGATCCTGCGCCGGAAAGCGTCGCGCCACCGTCGGGCGCGTGTAGATGCCGAAAACGTGCTCGTCCTTGAAGAGCTTGCCCCACTGCTTGGCAGTCTCCTCATCCACCAGTTTCGCGAGGACGATTTCCGGTTTGTCTGAGTCAATCTGGCTGCGGATTTCCTGCTCGGATTGCGGAAGGATGCCCGCTAACACCTTGGCCACATGCTCATGGTAGGCGGCAATGGTTTCCGCATCGCTCATCTGTTCACGCAGTTCCACGGCTTTCACACCGCGGATCGCCGCCAGTTGATGCCTCACAGTGATCAATTCACGTAAATGCGTGCGGTCCGTGTACAACTCCCGCACATCTTCATCATGCGCCAGGTATTCACCGCTTAGATCCTTGATGGCGCCACGATGAGCAGGCAGCACGATGTGCCGCTGATACTTTCTCGCCGCCAACCCCACCAGACGAGGCGATTCCTTGATCTGGATGACTGCAAGACGCCACGTCACCAGGGAAAAACCCGCCAGCAGCACAAACAGCAGCAGCAGCATGCGGCGGCAAACCGGACGATCGCGGCGGAGCTGGATTTGATTTGGCAGGGGCTGACTCACGGGGCCTTGGGCATGATTTGGGCGACAGACGGATCCGCAGCCGTTGCAGCGGCTTTCGCCGGCGCTTCAGGCAGGGGTTTGAGAAGAAGAATTCCATGCTTCGTGATCGGACGCAGCAGGGTGCCCGCATTGGTCAGGCGCGGCTGCACACGGTCGCGTGTCAGCATCGTCTCAATGCGGTTGTTCAAAGCGAGAATCTCGGCATTCAGCAGGCGCATGTCGGCTTCCACCTTGCGCTGCTCCTCACCGATCGCACGCACCCGGTTCTTGCTCACCACGATGCCCAGGCCCACCAGCGCGAGCGAGGCGACAACGATCAAGATCGCCGTGATCGTGGAAAGACCAAGGCTGTTGCGGTAGCGGTTGCGCTGGCGTGGTTTCATTCGGGGAGTCGTTCGGCGACGCGCAGCACCGCGCTGCGCGCACGTGGGTTCAGTTCGATCTCTTGCGGCGTCGCCTGCACAGGCTTCCGCGTGATAAGCTTCAGCACGCAGTCCGGGTTCTTGCGTGCCTCCGGCCACTCAGGCCTGTCAATGAACGGCGCTGAAAGGTGCTGCAGCGTCTGTTTCACGATGCGGTCCTCCAGCGAGTGAAAGGAAATAACAGCCAGCCTGCCTCCAGGCTTCAGCCAACGCGGCGCTGCGGCAAGAAAATCGTGCAACGCAGCCAGCTCATCATTCACCGCGATGCGCAGTGCCTGAAACACCAGCGTCGCCGGATGGCGCTTCCCACGCTTCGGCGCTGCGATGGAAACAATCTCAGCCAGCTGGAAAGTCGTGCGGATCGGCTTCGCCGTGCGCGCTTTGACAATCGCCCGGGCAATGCGCCGCGCATTGGGCTCCTCGCCATACTCAAAGAAGATCCGCATGAGTTCCGCCTCATCCTCGGTGTTCACCAGATCCGCAGCGGTGCGTGGCGATTCCGTGTCCATGCGCAGATCCAGCGGGCCGTCTCTCATGAAAGAAAAGCCGCGTGCCGCATCATCGAGCTGATGGCTCGACACCCCGATATCGACCAGCATCCCGTCAAAACCCGAAACTCCGGTCTCATCCACGATCTGCGGGAAGTTGCGAAAGTTGCCGCGCAGAGCGCAAAACTGCGCCGCATACGGCTTCAGCCGTTCCGTGGCGTGTTTCAGCGCGTTCTGATCCTGATCCATCGCCACGACTCGCGCCCCATGCTGGAGCAGCGCCTCGGAATGTCCGCCCCCACCGAGAGTACCATCGAAAAAAAGCTTACCCGGGGCAGGCTGTAGCATGGCCACCACCTCCGCCAGCAGCACAGGGGCATGGTAAAAAGGCAGATTTCTCACAGCGGCTTCAGTTGGAGTAGGCTCTGGCGAATCCCCCCCGCCCCCAGCGCCTTGACGTGTCACCAAAGTCCCACGTCCCCAAGGCATCAGATCATCCATGGCGTCCGTGGCACCAAACCAAGCCCATCCGCCCACTTGAGTAAATTCAATCAGTCTGGAAATCCCAACAAACCATTCCCTCACGGACGACCACTCCCGTCGGACTGGCCGAGGGAAGAGTCGCGACAAAGGGAAACCTGTTGTTGAGAGCGCGTTCATCAAAGAAGCGGAAATGCAGTGCTGTCGAATGTTCGAAGCGTGACAGAAAAGTCGTAAACCTAAAATTCTAACCAGTCCTTATAATCGACAGACCGTATTCTTGGCAATCGTCTATTTTCAGAATTTTCATCTTCTTATAGAATGATGAGAATACTGTTCATTCGATCAACTAGAGGTTTTAGAGATACCCTCAAATGCAAATTGGCAATGGATCGTTGTTTCTCAATAACAGATTCCAACAGCCCACTTCGAAACCGCCTCATACTTTTTTCGACGCCTTAATATTTACATCGCCGTCCCAAGAGGAATCTCGACAGAGGGGCGGGGGTATTGCTAGCCTCGCGGAAATTGAAACAATTCTGACCCACGCACCACTATGGCTAAAAAACCTGCTCCAAAGAAGGCACCTGCTAAAAAGCCTGCAGCATCCAAAAAGCCGGTCGTGGCCAAAAAGAAGCCTGTACCGATGAAGAAAGCAGCCCCGGCCAAAAAGAAAGCAGAAGTGGTGAAACCCAAGGCCGCCGCCAAACCAGCGCCAGCGCCTGCAGCCCCCGTCAAAAAAGCGGAGCCCGCGCCCGTCTTCAAACCTGTCTTTGAAGCACCCGAACCGAAGCCCGCAGCCCCATCCCCCGCCCCCTCAGCTAAGCTGGTCATGAAAACCGGCGCAGGCGGAGCCACCGCACTTACCATCGCCGCCCAGGCCTCCGCAGGTGCCGCCGCCAATGGCAACTCCCATCCCGCCAACATCCTCGTGCTCGTCAGCAGCAGCGGCTGGCCCGTCACAGATCTGACCAAAGATCACTTCACCCTGATGGAGTACTTCGAAGTGCCGGGCCAGCAGGCCCCCTTCAGCAACAACATCACCTCCTTCCGCAA
>JAPLUN010000338.1 GCA_026397715.1 Verrucomicrobiota bacterium | reverse complement strand
ACTGGCAGGGGGAATGCATGCATTCCAGTGCGCAGGCTTGCGGTGTGGCGTTCAGGAACACTCGCGATCAGATCGCTTTCCCGGGCCAGGGCCACTGCGCTCGCAAAGCCGCTGACAATCGTGGCGATCTCCCGCTGCAATCCGAGCGGTTTCAAGGCGTCATCAATTGGACCTGTGTCGTGCCCTTCGCGTGATACCAGGATGTGCCTGCCTGCCGCATAGCGGGAGGGAGTGATCCGCCCTTTGCACAGCGGGTGCCCCATACGGACGACGCCCACGAGGCGGTCGCGGAACAAGGCCTGCGTGCGCAGTTCAGGCCCCGTGGTTTCATCCACCACGCCTGTTTCCAAATCTACCGCCCCTTCGCGTAGGGGCGTGCTGTCTTTGTCAGGCTTTGTCATGAACCGCAGGCGCACGCCCGGGGCTTCTTCTCCGCAGCGGGCGATGAGGGCTGGGCCGAAATTCTCCACCCATCCCTCGCTGGTCCGAAGGGTGAATGTGCGGACCAGACGTTTGAAGTCCAGCTTCGCGGCGGGGCGCAGAACTGAGGCGGCATCGTCCACGAGCTGCCGGACTCGCTCGCGAAGTTCAAGCGCACGGGGAGTGGGGACCAAGCCGCGTCCAGCGCGGACCAGCAGAGGGTCGCCTGTGGCATCACGCAATCTTCCCAGCGCACGGCTCATCGCTGAGGGGCTCAGCCGCAGCCGCTTTGCCGCCCGCGCAACACTGCCTTCTGCGAGCAGCGCATCGAGGGTGAAGAGCAGATTGAGATCCGGGTTCGACATGGATGGACGCCAGCATGCATCGGCTGTGACATGGCGTCAAACGCACGAATAGAGTGCAAACCGTGCGTCTTTCGCATGTCTGGCCCAGGGCTATCCGTCTCATGCCTCCCAGAAAATTACGAACCCTATGAAGACGTTCATTGAATCCCAAGATCTGAAAATCGCTGCAACAGCGGAACAGCGGCCGTCCGTGCGATGGGCGCTCACCGGCCTTTCGCTTTCCATGCTGCTGTCGTCGCTTGGCACGAGCATCGCCAATGTTGCGCTGCCGTCGTTGACCCGGGCGTTCAGCGCATCGTTTCAAGAAGTTCAGTGGGTGGTGCTGGCCTATCTGCTCGCCATCACCACGCTGATCGTCAGCGCCGGACGTCTTGGAGACATTGTTGGTCGGCGGCGTCTGCTGCAGGCGGGCATCTTGATTTTCACCTTGGCCTCCATCGCAGGAGGAGTGTCCACCACGCTCGGGATGTTGATCGCCGCCCGTGCGGTGCAGGGTCTCGGCGCAGCCATCATGATGGCGCTGACGATGGCGTTTGTCGGCGAGATTGTGCCGAAGGAAAAAACCGGGAGTGCCATGGGGCTGCTGGGCACCATGTCTGCGATCGGCACGGCTCTCGGGCCGTCGCTCGGTGGCGTTCTGATTGCTGGGTGGAGCTGGCGTTCCATCTTCTTCATCAATGTCCCGCTTGGCATCGTGGCCTTTCTGCTGGTGAGCCTGCACCTGCCAGGGGAGCGCAGAGGGCCGGAAAAGGAACGCCCGCATCTGGACCCTCTGGGCACGATGTTGCTGGCAATGACTCTCACGGCTTACGCGCTCGCCATGACACTCGGGCGTGGTCACTTGGGAACGCTCAACATTGTCCTGCTGCTGGGGGCTGCCGTGGGATTCGCTCTATTTCTGCAGGTGGAATCGAAAGCGGCTTCGCCTTTGATCCAGTTGTCCCTGTTCCGTGATCCACGGCTGAGTGCCAACCTCGCCATGAGCGGGATTGTCTCCACGGTGGTGATGACGACGCTGGTGGTCGGGCCGTTTTATCTCTCACGGGCACTCGGCCTCGACTCGGCCATGGTGGGCATGGTGATGTCCGTCGGGCCGCTGGTCGCAGCGCTGACGGGAGTACCCGCTGGTCGCATCGTGGACAGGTTTGGAACACAACGAATGACTCTCGTCGGGCTCCTCGGCATGTCGGGAGGCTGTTTGATTCAATCCTTGCTTCCCATGGCGGCTGGAATTGGCGGCTACATCACGGCCATCAGCATCATCACTGCAGGATACGCCTTGTTTCAAACGGCGAACAACACGGCCGTGATGAGCATGATCGCTCCGGAGAATCGAGGGGTCATGTCCGGCATGCTCAATCTATCGCGCAATTTGGGGCTCATCACCGGGGCCTCTGTCATGGGGGCGTTGTTCGCCTTTGCTGCGGGAAGCACTCACCTCACACAGGTGCCACCCGCCGACGTTGCCGCAGGCATGCGGCTTACTTTTGCGGTGGCCGTTGGTTTGAGCCTCGTCTCATTTGCACTCGCGACAGGGAGCCATGTCATGGCGAGGCGAAGACAAGAGGGAGCAAGATGATCCCTCTCCTATTCAGAGCATCGCGCGAAACTCGGGTTCGGTCACGATCTTCACGCCGAGTTTTGTGGCCTTGTCGAGTTTGCTGCCGGCGTCTTCTCCTGCGAGGAGATAGGTTGTTTTGCCGCTGACACTGCCGCTGACTTTACCACCGTTGGCGCGGATGGTGTCGGCGATGGTTTCGCGGTCTTCGCTCAAGGTGCCGGTAATGACCCAAGTGGTGCCGTTGAGTTTGTCGGAGGCGGCGGTGACGGTCTTTTGCGTGAAGTTGAGACCCGCCGTGCGGAGGCGGTTGAGGAGGGTGACGTTGTGCTCCTCGCGGAACCAGGCGTGAATGCTTGGCGCGACGATGGCACCGATGTCGGGGCATTGGGTGAGGTCTTCCACGCTGGCATTGGCGACGGCGTCGATGCTGCTGAAGTGCTCGATGAGCTTGCGGGCGCCACCAGCGCCGACGTGCAGGATGCCGAGGCCGAAGACGAGCCGCCAGGGGTCCTGCTGCTTGCTGGAGGCGATGGCTTTGAGGTAGTTGTCGATGCTCTTGGTGCCCACGCGTTCGAGGCGAGCGAGCAGCAGCTCGTTGAGGTCGTAGAGATCGGCGACATCTTTGACGAGCTTCAGCTCGACAAGCTGCGCGATGACGGATTCGCCGAGGCCGCTGATGTCCATGGCACCACGGCTGACGAAGTGCTCGATGCGGCGTTTGACGACTTCGGGGCAGTGCGGATTGGGGCAGCGGATGACGACCTGCTCTTCATCGCGATGCACGGCGGTGCCGCAGACGGGGCAGTGCGTGGGCACGGGTACGCCGGTTTCAGTTCCAGTGCGCAGCTCCTTTTTCACGGAGACGACGGCGGGGATGATCTCACCGGCTTTTTCGATGATGACGGTGTCGCCGACGCGGATGTCCTTGCGCTCGATCTCCTCGTAGTTGTGCAGTGTGGCGTTGCTGACGGTGCTGCCGCTGACGAGGACAGGCTCAAGGCGAGCCACGGGTGTGAGAGCGCCGGTGCGGCCCACCTGGATGTCGATGGCGGTGATCTTTGTCTCGGCCTGCTCGGGCTGATACTTGTAAGCGATGGCCCAGCGGGGAGCTTTGCTGGTGGCACCGAGTTCGCGCTGATCGGCGAAGCTATTGACCTTGATCACTGCGCCGTCCGTTTCGTAGGGCAGTGATTTGCGTTTTTCATCGAGTTCACGGATCGCGTGCAGCAAACCTTCGGCGCTATCGGCATGCCAGATGAGATCGGCTTTGCGCAGACCGGCGGCATCGAGCAGGGCATACACGTCTGTCTGCGAGTCCACGGCACTGGCTTCGACGAGGCCGTAAAAGACGATGTCGAGCGGACGCTTGGCGACGATCTTTGGATCCAGAAGCTTCAAGGTGCCGGCGGTGGAGTTGCGGGGGTTTGCAAACATGGCCTCGCCTGCCTCCTCGCGCTCCTGATTGAGTTTGGCAAAGCCTGCCTTGGGCATGAAGACCTCGCCACGGACTTCGAAGTTCTGCGGGCCGTCTTTGGGGAGTCGCAGCGGCAGGCGTCCGATGGTTTTGAGGTTGTTGGTCACGTCATCACCGGTCTGTCCGTCGCCGCGTGTCGCACCGTATTTCAGGATGCCGTTTTCGTAGCGGATGGTGATGGCGACGCCATCGACTTTGGGCTCGATGACGCAGTCCACTTTCTCGCGGCCCAGGCCTTTCTGAACGCGGGCGAAGAAGGCGCTTAGCTCCTCTTCTGAATAGGTGTTGTCCAGGCTCATCATGCGCACGGTGTGCGTGATCTGCGTGAAGCCTTCGAGGGGCACGCCACCGACGCGCTGGGTGGGGGAATCGGGTGTCTGCAGATCGGGAAATTTCGCCTCGATGTCTTGGAGTTCGCGCAGGAGGGCATCGAACTGCTGATCGCTGATTTCAGGGCGTGCCTCGACGTAGTAGAGGCGGTTGTGGCGGTGAAGTTCGGCGCTGAGAAAGGCGGCGCGGCTGGCGGCTTCGGCGTAGGTCATGGTATCGCTTTGAATAGCTGCAAAGCAGCGCAGGGAAACGAAAAATCGTTCAGAGAGACTGCGTGAATTCTTCGAGCGAGACGCCTGCCTGATCCAGCATGCCACGCAAAGTGCCCGGCTTGATGGGTTTGTGCTGTGGTACGACGACGGTCTTCTCGCCACGCCTCATGATGTGGTGCGAGCCAGTTTGCCGAATGCTTTCAAAACCCAGCCGCCGCAAAGCCCTGACCGCCTCAGCCCCATTGACATCACGAGGAATTCTCATGCAACCTGCAGCACAGGGTCCATCACAAAATGCAGACGTACTTGCTGCGGTTTATCCTCCGGCTCGAAATAGCCTTGAACAGCGTCGGCCACCATTTCCTGAAGCTCATTGAGCGAATCTCCCTGAGTGGTAATGCCTCCACGTCCAAGAGGATCATCCCAGCGGGCAACATAGCCGCCGGTCTCGAGGCAAGGTTCTACGGTGAATGTGATTTCAGCGTTCATATGAAACTATTAACTCTTTCAAGTGCTCCTGCCAATCCTTCTTCACTCCGGCTGCGCCACCCATGGGGTGTCGCGCATGAGGTATTTCATGAGGACGGTGGCGCCAAGCATCACCAGGGCTTCCAGAGCGAGGAAGATACCGAACTGGCCGATGTGCCACATCCAGCTGGAGAGTCCGCCGATGATGCCTGCGGCGGCCATGGAGGCGGCCATCATGAGGCAGCCGGCGCTGGTGTTTTTGACGTCTTCGGGTGGTTTTGAAAATGGCAGCCACTGGCCCATGAGGCCGGTCACGAGGGAGAAGGTGGGCAGAAACATCATGGCTGGGAGGCTGAGAGCCAGCGGTGTCCACGAACGCTGCAGGCCGCAGATGAGGGCGGTTTGCAGGATGAGCACGGGGAAGCTCAGCCAGCAGAGGACGGCTTTGCGTGAGCCATGAAACAGCGGGCTCCAGTGCCGCAGCGGCGCGACATAGAAAAAGGCCGCCGCACGCCAGTGCTCGGAGCAGCCGAGGAACATCATGGCCTGCAGGGACACCATGCCGAGAAAGCAGGTGGCAAAGCCCTGCATCATCATCGCGCCATCAGCGCCGCCCTTGCCGCCGGAGAAGAGCATGACCAGCGGCATGATGAGCATGGGCGCGATGCCGGGGTAGAGCCGCAGCTTGATCTCGCGGTCACGAAAAAGGTAAGCCGTGGTGAGCTTGAACGACTCGCGCTCCACCGGATCCCGCAGCCACCAGCGCAGCAGCGGAAGTTTGACGATGGCCGCCAGCCAAACGCCACGTGGCTTGGTGCGCTCTTTGGTGGTGCCGGCAGACTCGTTTAAATTCATCAATCCCTGGCCGTAGGCGCTGCCCAGTTTTTCCAGCGCCAGCCAGCTCGTCAGTGCCGTCACGGCCACTGCGAGCCCCGCCGGCAGCCACAGCGTGGAAGTATTGAGTGTGGTGCCGCTGATCAATGCATCCAGAGCACCGAACCAGATCGGCGGCAGTGCCAGCATCCAGCCGGTGATGTGATCGAAATGCTTGAATGCCTCAACCTGCATTACCCGGGGCATGATCTGCCCACCCATGATCATGACCACCGTGAGGAGCGATTGTACCGTGGCGAGCAGGTTGTCCAGACGCTCGCGCCCGAACCATTTGAGGCAGGCGTTGTACACCAGCACGATGCTGGCGGCGGAGAAGAGCATGAGCAGGGCGGTGGAAAACAGATGCGCAGGGATGAAGCGCCAGGTGCCGCCTTTGCTCCAGGGGCCGGCGACGAGTCCGGCGAGATTCAGCGCCAGGGCGAGCACGAAGGCAAAGCCAGCCAGCACGGCGCACTTGGCACGCAGCATCTGCTGTGGAGTAACGGGCCGGTGCAGCAGTATCTCCGCCTCCTCTTTCATGAAGAGCATCGTGCCCGCGCTGGAGGCCAGCGTGAGCGAGGCAAACATCAGCGTGAAGCCATGCAGCGTGCACGCAAAAACAAAGGTGTCCGTGAACTTTGAGAGCATCGCGGGCATGAGGCCGACCAGCGCGTAAATGAAGAGGGTCAGGCCGAGGCCCATCTGCCGACGCGTTTTCTGCGCACCCGCCTGCTGCGCCGCACGGCCACGGAAGAGCAGCTTCCAAAACAGGCTGCGCAGCACCTTCGCCGGCGAGGGGGGCCTGCGACCATGAGTGTGCGGCATGTTTTCGGCGGCGGTGCTCATGACAGCATGCTTTTGGCAAAGGTCTCGGCGCGTGCCTCCAGACCGCTGAGGCCGGTGAGCTGGGTGAAGAGCTGCTCCAGTGTGTCCGCCCCGTGCTGGTGCTGAAGATCGTGCGGCGAGCCTTCCACGAGCAGTTTTCCCTGCGCCATGATGGCCACGCGATTGCACACACGCTCCACCACATCCAGCACATGGGAGCTGTACACGATCGTCTTGCCTTCTCGCGCGAGGGTTTCCAGCAGTGCCTTGAAGCCGACTGCGGCATTCGCATCCAGGCCGTCCAGCGGCTCGTCCAGCAGGACGACCTTGGGATTGTGCAGCAACGCGGCGGTGATGACGACCTTGCGCCGCATGCCCTTGGAGTATGCGCCCAGAAGCTTGGTGGTGAGCGTTTGCTCATCCAGCTCAAAGAAATCCAGGAACTGCCGGATGCGCGGCCGGGCCTCGTCCTCATAGATGCCGTAGAGCGCCCCGATCATCAGGAGAAATTCCAGCCCGGTGAGGGATTCATAAACCGCGCCTGAGTCCGGCACGAAGCCGAGCAGGCGCTTGGCCTCCACGGGATGGGTGGAGACGTTCACGCCGCAGATCAGCGCCGTGCCCTCGTCGGGTTGCAGCATGCCGGTGACCATTTTCAGGGTGGTGGTCTTCCCTGCCCCGTTGGGCCCCAGCAGACCCACGATCATGCCCGGTGGCACCTCCCAGGTCAGATGATCGACGGCAGTTTGAGCGCCGAAGCGCTTGGTGAGACCCTGAATGGAGATCATGGGAGCCGATCATCCATGGCCTGCGGGCGCTTGCAAGGCAGCAATCAGGACAGCGTGAGAAGCATGAATTTTAATAGATATTAACTAAAACCCTTGCCGCTAAGGCTAAATTCAATATACTGACTGTAATTTCAATAATATGTCGCATTTCCCTTCCCAGCTCCCGACACGCCTGCGCTTCGCCGTGTTGTTGGTGCTTTTGATTCTTGGCATGCGCCAAGCCTCGAAGGCTCAGGCCCCTGCCGCGCCGCTGCCTGCGGCCGGAACTTACGTCCCGGTGGGTGAAGGAGCCAGCATCAAAGTCAACTTTCCCAGCGCGCCCATCCAGGCGATCATTCCCTTTTACACCCAGCTCACGGGTAAAAAGCTCATCCTCGACTCCGCCCTTCAGGGAGAGATGCTCCGCATCATTTCCCCGCAGATGCTCACCAAGAAGGACGCGATCGCCTTCATCGAAGCCACCCTGCTGCTCAATGGCTATGCCATCATCAATGTGGATGCGACCACTGCGAAGCTGATCAACCAAGCCGGAGGCAAAAGCCCCACCGCTGATGGATTGAAGGTGTACAATTCCCTGCGAGACCTGCCGCTGAACGAGGAGATCTGCCACTATGTGCTGCCCCTGCAGTTCGTCTCGGCGGATGAAGCCTCCAAGGCCTTTCAGCAGGTGATCAAACTTCATGGCTATGGCGCCATGACCGGAGTCTCCAATGACACCGCCCTCATCATCACGGAAAACAGCACCACCATCCGCAGCATCTGTGAGATCGCCCAGATCATCGACGTTCCACCCACGGAGACCTCCAATGAGATGATCAAGCTGGAGCGCTCCGATGTGGAGCTGGTGGCTGAGATCATCAATGAAATCTTCGAGCAGGAGGAAAAGGCGAAGAGCTCCACGACCGCTCCTGCTGCCGCCATGCCGAATGCCGCCGCACGTCCCGGAGTGCCTGCCGTGCCCGCCAGCCCTGCAGGAAATGGCAGCACTACCGCGACGAATCCCGCCGCAGCACGTGTCAAAGTTTTCCCGTACCGCCGCACGAATGAACTGCTCGTCATTGGCCGTCCGGTGGACATCACCTACATCAGGGGGCTGGTCGAGAAACTCGACAAGCAGAGCGACGGCTCCAATTTCCTCAAGCGCCGCCTGAAGTACCTCGACGTGCTCGACTTTCTCACCGTGGCCTACAATGCGCTGGCCAAAGACACCGACATCCAAGGCAACAACGACGGTGCCATCGCAGGCTCTCCGGGTGGCGGAGGAAGCCCACGCCGCAAATCCGGTGCCTCATCCGACTCCTCCACGGATGACAGCAGCCGCAACAACTCCAACGGTTTCGGCAGCAGCAACAACTCCGCCTATGGTGCCAACACCGGCTTCGGTGGCAGCTTCGGCAACTCCTCCGGCGGTTCCAATTCCAATTCCAACCGCAGCCTGCTCGACAATCCGGAAGATGTGGGTGCGCCCGAGTCCATGGTTGTCGGAAAAACACTGCTCATTGGCGATCCTCAATCCAACAGCCTCATCGTTTCTGGATCCCCCGAGCACATCGCGCGCATTGATCAGTTGCTGGAGGAGATGGATATCCGCCCCCAGCAGATTTACATTTCCGCCATCATCGGCCAGTTGAGCCTGGGCAAGAACTTCAACTACGGGGTCGATTTCCTCCAGCTGCTGTCGGATTTCAGCGTGAACCGCAACGGTGCGCACGGTTCTTCCACATCAGGAAGCTCCACCACGACGGCATCGTCCAACATCATCCAGTTTCCAGCGAAATTCGGGCAGCTGAATTTCTACGGCCAGATCGGTGCGCTGAGCAACTACATCAAGGTCATCGACAGCAACAACAACTTCAAGGTACTGGCCACGCCAAGCATCTACGCCAAGAACGCCGCCAAGTCTGTGATCTCCTCAGGCCAGAGCATCGCTGTGCCTGCCAATATCCTGACCAACGGGGCCTTCACCGGCGGTGTTGCGAGCAACAGTGTGAGCGTGACCTATCGGGATGTCCTTCTCAAGCTGGAGGTGATTCCCCTGATCAACTCGGATGATGAGGTGACTCTGAAAATCGCCCAAGTGAATGACAACATTGTCGGTTCGCAGTCCATCGGCGGCAACACCGTGCCCACCATCGGCACGCAGAAGCTGCTCACGGAAGTGGCGGTGAAAAACGGAGCCACGGTTGTTCTCGGAGGACTGATCACCGAGCGAGTCACCAAAGGTAAAAACGGGGTCATCGGTCTTCGACGCATTCCGATTCTGGGCAATCTCTTCGGCACCACGCAGAATCAAACCACCCGCGAAGAGCTGCTCATTTTCATCCAGCCACGCATTGTGCGGTCGGATGATCCGCTCGACACGCCCAACAACATCGAAAGCGGTCGCAGCAAGGTGTATGACGAAGCCATGCAGTTTGGCTCACCTGGACTGGAAAACATTCCCCGGGCACTGCCTGCGCGGTGAGTGATGCTTGGCGGACGTGGCAGAGGTTGTTTGCATCCACAGATTCCAAGTCAGTCTGCTTGCAGCGTTTTGCGACTAGAGCACCAGGAGACGCTCGGCGGCGGTTGGAGGACCAACCGCCCTACCTATTGCCACTTGTGCAATAGACTGACACGAATGGAGTTCGTGTGAAATCTGGAGCCGGATGGGGTACAGCTTCCTGCGGCGCAATGGCGGAGCAGACGCTGCTGGTAGCCGGCGTCGTGTGGAGGGGTTCTGGATTTGCTTCCCGGATTGGCTGCCAGAACCCAGGGGAGCACTCGCTAAAGCTCGGCACCCCTGGGCTGCATGACGGAAGGCCGTTAGCCCTCAAGACAAGGATGTCAGTCTGTTATGCAAGCCTCGATAAACGCAGGAAATCTCGAATGCTTGGGCGAGGCAAGGCTTGCTCTCAACCCGCCGCTCAAGTCCATGATGAACGAGAAAGAGACTGACCGCTTGATGGATATGAGTTTTGACTCCCCAAGCTTGGGGGCGCGTGCTTTAGACTGTGAGAACGAGTGAGGGATCGGGACGATCACACTCCTTCACTGCAATTTCCAACCAAGATTCCTTACTTCTTGATGGCTTCAGCACGATTCTGGCTGTAGGCGCTGCGAGCGGAGAGATACGGATCGACGGCATCTTTGGTGATCGTGTCATACCTGTCCAGCTGCCCAGGAATGGAACGCAGCGTGTTGGACAGAGGAGGAACGATGACCCAGTCATGCTTGGAGCGGCTGCCGAACCAGTAGAGGTATGGCCAGTTGACCGGATTGAGCGCATAGTCTCCGGCGAGCCCCACGGTGTCACGCACACTGCTGGGACCCAGCAGTGGCAGCACCAGGTAAGGGCCGTTTGGAATGCCCCACGTGCCCAAGGTCTGCGCCGTGTCTTCATCCGGAACGTTGGCGAGAGCTGGGATTCTTTCCGCTGGCCGGAAGATGCCGCCGACACCACCCACGGTGTTGACAACGAATTTGCCAGTCTCC
>JAPLUN010000127.1 GCA_026397715.1 Verrucomicrobiota bacterium | reverse complement strand
AATTCATCAAAATTGTTTTCATGAGGTGTGTGCGGAAGGATTTAATGGAACAGATTTTTGAACTTGCGGCTGAGCTTGCCGAATGAGCGGTCAAGATGCAGCTCATCAAGGCTGTCCACTCCTTTGCCGACTGCCTGTGCGCTCTGCTGAGCGAGGCTGGCAAGGCGCTCCTGAATGTCTTCCAGCAAATGCACCGCACGGCTTCTCGGCGTAGCCGGAGTCAGCGCGCGTGCAATGAGGACGGCGGCAATACCGAGGCCGGCGGCCAGCAGAATCGTGCTGCCTGGATGCTGACGTGCGCAGTTTTCAAGCTGGGTGGAGGACTTGGTCATTGCATACGGGATGTGAATGTCGGCAGGAATATCAGTGGTTGTGTTCATGAGTGGTCTTTGGGGTAAGTGTTTTTGCAGCAGAGCTCCATGGCTTTGGTGACACCCAGTGAGAGCAACACGGGCCGCACGAGCATGGCCCCGACGACGGCTGCTGTGCCTGCTACCCAACGGGTGGGGAGCAGGTTGATGAGCAGCCCCGCTCCGACGGCGGCGGCCATTGCCTGGCCGGGTTCACGTCGTGCAAAGGTTTTGAGCTCAGCCAGTGAACGGCGAAGGCATGACTCAGCAGGCTGGAAGGGTTGTTCGTGGTTCATAGGGGGCAGAGTAGAAGGTCCGCTCTTTTGCCACCATGGGGTGTAACCCCACCTTGCGCAGTGAGTCGGGTTTCACCCCATGGTGAAAGTGCGAGCATCCGGCGAGACATGGAATCGTTCATCGAAATCAAACAAACATCCAAAAATCTTATGAAGAATTCATTGTTCCTAATGTCCGCTCTCTGCCTTGTGCAGTTACCTCTGTACGCCCAGGTCACCGTGGTCGCTCCGACTGCCCCAGCGGCTGGTGTCGTTGTGGTTGCCCCGGCCACCGTACTGGTGCGCCCGCTGGACTCCACCGTCGTGCGCCGCCAGCTGTCCACCGCACCGAAGGTGGTGATCGTGACGCAGAATCAGCAACCCGAAGTGCAGACCACCAAGACGACAACCGTTGTTGAAACACCAGGCCAGCCGCGCCGGGTGTACAATTCAGAACGCAATGTGGTGATCGTGGAAGATCAGGGACAAAGCCGCGAAATGCCCTTTGTGACGCTCCCGGTGCTCTTTGAGAAGGGTACGGCGAAACTGCTTGATGAAGAATCGAAAGTCGCGCTGCAGCAGGTTGCGGATGTGATTTTGGCCGTCAGCAAGACGGAGCCCGGCTCCATCTATGACATCGAAGGACATACGAGCACCGATGGCACGAACGAAGACAACATGGCGCTTTCAGCCGCCCGTGCCAAGAGCGTGTATGATGTGCTCACCCAAGCCTACGGCATACCTGCGTCCTCTCTCAGCGCCCACGGCTATGGTGAAATGTTCCCCATGTTTCCCCAGGGCAATGAAGAACAAATGCAGCAGGACCGCCGCGTGCTGGTGGTGCGTACGAAATAAAGCTCAACGAGCAATCTCGCACTGAATCCCGTGATCCCGCGCCCTGCCTGGCGCGGGATTTTATTTGTTCTGTTTTGAAGTCGGGTTTCACCCCATGGCGAAGGTGAGGCATGCGCGATTAGCTGTCAGCCATGAAAACTCTCTACATCGCTATTCTACTCTCGTCCGTTTCCCTGGTCTCCTGCACCAACGGACCCAACGCCCGCAATGGTACTGTCATCGGTGCCCTCGGTGGTGCTGCCGTCGGTGGTCTGGCTTCAAGAAGTCTCGGCGGAGCCGCCGTAGGCGCAGGAGTCGGCGCTCTGGCCGGAAACTACATCGGTGGCCGCCGTGACCGCCGCTACTATTAAACTGTCCACCTTCGCCGCCGCACACTCATGAGCTACCAGGCCAGCATCCATCATCTCACCACCGGGCGATTCCTGATGGAATGCCTGGTTGAAGGCCACGATTTGCGCGAAGCGGAAAACGAGGCCATCGCCAAGGCCGCGCTCAAATCACGGGCGCTGCCGCGTGAGATGGACGTGAGGCATCTGCATCAGTGTATGGAGCGGCGAAATCCTGCCGGCACACAGCATGCCTGAAACCTGCTTGGGCAAGGTGCACTCTTTGTTTTCGGCCTGATCTGGCAGACTCCGCAATACAGACATGGCTGACAAGTTCCGGCATGCGTATATGTCATGCCATGCTCACACGCGCTCCTGATCCTCAGCAGGTTTCAGCCACTGGAAATTCCGCCGCAAGTATCGGCTGGTTGTGCTGTTTCATCGCTGCCCTTCTTCTGGCGGGCTGCTCCACCTATGGTCCGGAGCGTCCGGGTGAGAAAGTTTATCGTGACGTTCTGTTCGCTGCGCCGGGCGGGCACAAGCTGCGCATGGACCTGTATGTGCCAAAAACGGCCAAACCCGCACCGGTGGTCATGTGGATGTTTGGCGGGTGCTGGAGGTTTGGCAGCAAGGGTTACCACGTAAACGTGCGCGATCTTACCAGCGCAGGCATCGCGGTGGCATCCATTCAATACCGCATGAGCAACTGCGCAGTCTATCCAGCACAGCTGGAGGACTGCCGTGCCGCAGCGCAATGGCTGCGCGATAACGGCGCCCGTTATGGAATCGACGCCAAGCGCATGGGAGCCAGCGGTGAATCATCCGGGGGGCAACTGGCGGCAGTGCTCGCTGCCACCGAGGGGAAGTCGCGCATTCAGGCGGTGTGCGCGCTGTATCCGGTAACGGATCTGATCGAACTTGGGCGGTTGTATGAGAAGCGCAGCGTCGGGCTGAATCTCATTGAGAAATTGCTCGGAGGGTCTGTTGAGAAAAAAATCGATCTGGCAGCTGATGCGAGTCCCGTCTACCACATCAACTCCTCACTACCGCCGTTCCTCATCATCCATGGTGAACGTGACAAGATCATTCCAGTGGAGCATAGCGAGTGGTTCTTTCGCACTCTTGAAGAAGCCCGGGTCGAAGCCCAGCTCATCGTGGTGCCTGGCAAAGGGCATTGGTTTCGGCTGAACAACGAGCAGTTCGCCGAGGTGTCGAGATTTTTCCAGGTGCACCTGGCTAGGTGAATCGCGGGCACTGAGCCCAAAAAGCAAACCGGTGTTCCCATTGGGAACACCGGCGAATGTTATATCAGAGATGTCAGAGGCTGCTTATCTTGCAATGCGGACGGGCCTTACTTCGAGCTGGTTGCTCACGTTTTCAGGCCTGCCTGCCTTCATGGCGATCTCACCGATTTTACGGCGTTCCTCGTCAGAGTTCACATGGCCCCGCAACGTGGTCTGCGCATTGAGTGTGATGACCAACACGTTTTGGGCACTGGCCGAGAGGCGTGGGTCAGCCTGGATGCGCTGTTTGATCAGGCTGGTTTTTTGCACGTCACGGAAATTTGCCCCCTGCTGAATTGCGGTGGCTTTGCTGTCGTTGCTCGCCTGGGCATTCTGCTTGGAGTTGGGCCCATGGTCAGCCTGTGCCTTGCGATTGACGAACGATTCCTCCCGGAAGGACTGGCGGCTGCTACCGACCCACTGCAAGTGAGGTTCGCCTTTGAGGGTCTTGAGATTCTCACTCAAAATCAGGCCGTTGTGCTTGGCATTGTACCGCAATGCTCTGGGCTGCAAAATGTAGCTGCCATTGTCACCCATGGCCTGCGTGTCATCCACCACGTGGACGATCTGCCCTTTTGGCAGGTCCATCTGCAGACCACCCACCTGACCCAGATACTGCCCTTGTGGGCTCTTGATGGGCATGCCGAGGATGCGGTCAGTTCTTTCGACATGTCCCAGATGAAGGATTTCGGCGTTTTTGCTGCCCACCTGCCCTTCCAGATAAAACCAGGGTTGCAGGCCATGGTGGCGGATGACGGCGGCCACACGAGTCTTGTCGGAGTAGGCGGCCGGATTGGAAGTTTTGAACGCGGGCGTAGCCTCAAAGCGTTCCTTGCTCATATCCAGCCGCATCACCTGCTGGGTTTCATCCAGCTTGAATGCACGGGGCGGAGCGGAGGTGAGTTTCCCACCGAGACCGAAAAAGCCGCCCGAGGCGATGACCACTTCAACGAGGCGGGCATTTTCCAGATCGGCGGTGATGAACTTGATCCGGCCCAGCATTTCATTCTGGTAGTTCCAGACTTGGCGGCCTGCGAGTTCGGTGAAGCTTTGCTGTGGGTGAAGATTTTCTGGGCGAGGTGTTGAAGGCAGATCCAGCGCCTGCAGGCTTCCGCAGGACAATAGCAGTGCGATGATGATAAAAGTGGAGTCGAATTTCATAAGTGTCTGTTTCTAACCCCGGCTGGCGCTTGATGCAGATGAGCCGGTTTGTTTCCTCGTTGGTCGAGAAGACACACTAACCCGTGCCGGCCTGCGCCTGCTATGGGGTATAACCCGTAGGGGGGGCGGGACTGAAAATCAGACGGTAGCCGTCAGCTTGTCATCGTCCTGATGCGAGCCATGGCTCAGCGCATAGACACGTGTGAATGCCGCACCAAAGAACAGAATCTGCGCGGAGTAGTACACCCAGACCAGGATGATGATGAGCGAGCCAGCAGCGCCGTATCTGGAAGCAAATGCGCTACGCCCAAAGTAGAAGCCGAGGAGGAATCTCCCCAGCTCAAAAAGGACTGCGGCTATCAAGGCTCCTATCCAGACATCCTTCCAGGTAATGGAGACATCGGGCACCAGGCGAAAGATCAGCGCAAACAGCAGAGCCACGACGAGCAGCGAGATGAGATCATTGCCCCAGGCCCAGGGACCGTCCAACGCCGGAAATCGCGCATGCAGGCGGCCGCCTGCCACCGCGACGGCTGCGGAAGAAAGCAGTGACACCAGCATGAGAAAGCCCATGACAAACACCATGCCGAAGGAAAAGACGCGCTCCTTTACCAGCGTGAAAACCGGATGGCGTTTCGATGACACGCCCCAGATCTGGTTCAGCGAATCCTGCAGTTCTCCAAACACTCCCGAGGCACCGACGAGCAGAACCACAAAGCCTGTCAGGGTTTCAAAAAGGCCGGTGCTGGTCGCGGCTGTCTCGCGCAGAATCAGCTCCATCATCTCCGCGCCTTGATCGCCGACGAAGTTCCTGAACTGGCCGACAATTTCAGCGCGCGCCGAATTGCGCTCCACGACCAGACTGAGCAAGGACAGCACGATGATGGAGAGAGGTGCCAGCGAGAAGACGGTGTAGAAAGAAAGGGCCGCGCCCATTTTGGGCACCCGGTGGGCGTCCCATTGGCGGAACGTTTCACGGAGCATGGTAAGAGCCGTTTTCATGGGCTGTTCATGCTTTGTCACCAAATGCCAGGTCCTTCTGCAGTTCATGCTTCTCCGACACGCCGTCTCGCAGGAAGGGCTTCAGCCAGATGCGTTCGATCGCCGCGTAGGAGGCCAAGATCGGCAGCGCTGCCAGAGCGCCCGGGATGCCTGCCAGGAGAACACCTGCGAGGAGACCCAGCAGCACCGTGAGCGTGGACACCCGGAGGTGCTTTCCATAGACCTTGGGCACGATGTAATAAGTCTCGATGGCATGAAACAGCAGATACATGCCCACGACGATCAATGACGTCCTGGGGGACACGCTCAGAGCCAGCAGAAACGCCGGCACCGTGGCGATGATGAAGCCCAGGATGGGCAGGACATCCAGCAAACCGGCCAGCAGTGCCAGCATCAGTGCCCCCGGCACCTTGAGCACGGCCAGCACGATAAAGGCATACACCGTGACGAGCAGGGAGGTGATGAACTGCCCGGTGACATAACCGAAAATCACCTCGGAAATTTCTCCCGAGGTGAGGCGCAGCTTTGCACGCTTCAAGGGGGAGAAGAAGGCCAGCAGCCATTCATAGGTCTTGCTGCCATCAACCACCAGATACAGGGCGATCACCAGTATCAGCACCACTTCCGAAATACCGCTGAGCGCGATGCCTCCTGCAGACCAGAAGTTGCCCAGCCAGGTGTAGGCCTCGGACCAGTTTGCGCTGCCCACCAGGTGTGTGATGTTGAGACGCATGGCTGTGCTGAGGGGCAGCTGCTTGAATGCATCATCGTACAACTGCGGCAGGCTATGGCTGAAGGTGGTCGCCCTGTCGAGCAGCGTGGGAACAATGAGCGCCAGGCCGAAGACGAGCACCGTCAACAAACCGCCGATGACTAACAGCAGGCTGGCCCAGTGCTGCATGCCTTTTTCATCCAGCCAATCCACGAATGCATGCAGTGTCACGGCCAGGAACAGCGCGAGGAACACCAGCAGCAGTAGGGGCCACAGAACATAGATGGCATAGGCAGTCAGCGCTGCAGCAAACACCTTGATGAACGTGACCCATGGGATATGCAACTCCACGCGCTGAGTCACAGCCTCTAATGGGACGGGCGGCATGGCGGGCTGCTCTGGTGGTGCCGCAGGGGTTTGAGTTACGTCTTCTGCGGGCATAGAGGGGGAGTTTATAAAAGAGCGATGACGGGTAGGTGATAAAGGTGCATAGACCGCCGCTGCACCTTGCTGCGGGTGGGTTGCAGGATGGATGACATTGCTCGCAGCCGCATACTGGACTGCCAGGCCCGCATCCGCCATGGGGTATAAACCCACCCTCCTTTCACGCGGCCTGTTCCAGCATGGCGCACCCGGCAGGGATCGAACCTGCGACCAGCGGATTAGAAATCCGCTGCTCTATCCCTTGAGCTACGGGCGCTCTTGTTCCAAATAGCTTTTTTCGCAAGCACTTATGGCGGGGCGCGGTGCTTGCTGCATTCTTTCCGGCATAAAACGGACCCGCTCATTGGACCTATTTTCAAACGGCCGGGTCCAATGGGAGGGGGGCTCCCCCAGTATAGCCGCTCATCAGCCACGGGAGAAGCAATGTCCAGGGGCCCACGGGGCCTGCCAACCAAGGACCGGCGACTGGCTGTCCGAGTCTTGAAGCGTGCGCCCAACCGGCCTGGAAAGGCGGGCGGATTTCGAGGAATCCGGTCGGGGGTTTCAAGGTTGGGATCGGCAACGAGCGGATCGCCGCATCAATTGACCGGAGGAAGAGCCGTGGCCGGAGTGCGATTCTCCGCAACCCAGGCATTCAACAACCGAAGCAAATCCTGCTTCTTGACGGGCTTGCTCAAGTAATCGTCGCAGCCGGCGTCGAGGCATCTCTGCCGGTCCTCCGTCATGGCGTTGGCGGTCAAAGCAATGATCGGCTTCCGATAGCCCGCGTCTCTTAGTCGCCGGGTTGCTTCATACCCATCCATGACCGGCATCTGAATGTCCATGAGGATCGCGTCGAATGGGCGTTCCGCCTCGGTCGCCGCCAATGCAAGGTCAAGGGCCCGTTGTCCATTTTCCGCCAGCGTGAATTCGAACCCAGCCTTGCGGAGCAGGAGACTGATCAAACGCTGGTTGTCGGGGGCGTCTTCCGCCAGGAGGACGCGTCCCTCGCACTGCGGTTGCCCGCTCGGGGTCGGCGGAGCGTCCGTGGGCTCCGGCGAAGTGGGGGTGACTGTCGCTCGCTCAGGCAAGCCCGTGGCAATGAACACACTGAACGTACTTCCTTTTCCCAGATCGCTGGTGACGGAAATATCCCCTCCCAACATTTCGGCGAGCCGCTTGCTGATGGCCAGACCGAGGCCGCTGCCGCCAAACCGACGACTGTTTGAAGCGTCGGCCTGGGAAAACGGCTGGAAGAGCGCCGGGAGGACCTCTTGGGAAATTCCAATGCCGGTATCGGTAACGTCGAACCTCAACCGGTCTTGTTCGCCGGTGGGCGCATCACAGCGCACGACGACGTTTACGC
>JAPLUN010000239.1 GCA_026397715.1 Verrucomicrobiota bacterium | reverse complement strand
CATCCGTAGCTGACTGCGCCTCATGTCCGACTCTTCTTCTCCCAATACGACACCGAGATCCAGCTCTGCTGGAGGGCCGCTGGGCTGGGAGCCGCCGGCGCCGGAGGAACTGCAGGAGATGCTGCCGCAGTATGAGATCACCGGCTTGATCGGGCGGGGCGGGATGGGGGCGGTGTATCGGGGCGTTCAGATGACTTTGGACCGCCCGGTGGCCATCAAGATTTTGCCGCCGGGGCTGGATGAGGCAGATGCGACCTACAGCGAGCGCTTTCGCAATGAGGCGCTGGCCATGGCAAAGCTGAACCACCCGGGCATCGTGGCGGTGTATGATTTTGGCAGCACGAGCAATGGCATGTTGTACATCGTGCTGGAATTCGTGGATGGCACGGATGTGGCGCAGATGATGGCGAAGGATGGGCGGCTGCCTGCGGCGCATGCGATGGCGATCACCGCGCATGTGTGCGATGCGCTGAAGTACGCGCATGAGCGCGGCATTGTGCACCGGGATATCAAGCCGGCGAACATCATGGTGGGCTATGACGGCGTGGTGAAGGTAGCGGACTTTGGCCTGGCCAAGATGAGCAAAGGCGGGGACAGCACGGGAATGACGCAGAGCGGCCTGGCAATGGGGACGATGCACTACATCGCCCCGGAGGCGCTGACGCTGGGCGCTTCGGTGGATCATCGCGCGGACATCTATGCGATGGGGGTGATGCTCTACCACATGCTGACGGGCGCGCTGCCGCAGGGGATGTTTGAGCTGCCCTCCCAGCAGGTGCCGGGGCTGGACCCGCGGTATGACAGCATCATCAGCCGTGCGCTGCGCAATGACCGTGAACTGCGCTACCAGACGGTGGTGGAACTGAGGAGGGATCTGGACAACCTCCTCACGAAGCCGGTGGTGAAGGTGGACGAGAAGGCTGCCAAAGCGCCCGCGGCGCTGAACACGATGGCGCGGCCCCAGCGCCCGGCGGGGCAGCCGCAGAGGGGTGGCGAACCGCCGCTGCTTGAGCGGAAGATGATCAATCTGGGCTTCTGGGTGCCAGTGGTCGGTGTGGTGGCCGCTCTGGTGGCCGCGTACGTTTATCTGGTGCCGATGCAGCAAAAGGCACCGCCCAGCGAAGGCGGAATGAAGAAGGTGGAGGATGTGCCGCCACCTCCTGCGCCAGCGTCTGCCGCCACGATGGCAACGACCAGGCCCGTGCAGCCCTTGCCGCAGCCGCCTGCAACTGCGGTCAAAGCCGCTACCGGAACGTCTTTGCCTGCGGGGTACAGGCGCAGCGGAATGTTCCGTCTATTCAATGGCCGAAACCTCGACGGCTGGAGCGGCTTGAAAGAGATATGGTCCGTGCAAGATGGGGCCATCACGATGAAGGCCACGCAGGAGAACGTCCCCAAAGCCTATACCTCGCTGATCTGGAACCATGAGGTGAAGGACTTCGAGTTCACCTGCAAATTCAGGTTCCTCAGCGCCGACAGCAAAGCCTGGCGCGTCTCAGGCATCCAGTTCCGCAGCCGCATGCAAAACGCCGCCACATTCAGCCTGGCAGGCTACAATGCGGAGCTGGACTATGACTGGCGTTACACCGGCGGACTGGGCGAGAAACTCGGGCGGGATCTTGGCGCCAGGCGCGGTGAGAAGGTGATCCTCAAGGACAGCGGCAACCTGCGCAAACCGACGGGCGAGGTCGTGGACACCTTCGGCACCCCGGATGACATTGGCCGGCGCATCAAACGGAATGAATGGAGCGAGTACAAAATCGTGGCCGCAGGCCCGCGCATCCAGATCTTCGTGAACGGGCTGCCCACGATCGATGTGATCGATGAGACGAAGGACGCACCGAAGTCTGGCAAGCTGGGTCTGAGCAACTTCTTCAGTTCGGTGATGACCGTGCAGTTCAAAGATCTGGAGCTTTATGAGCTCTGGCAGGTGGGTGCGGACGGGGCGCCCATTGAGGAGCCTGCTACCCCTGCCAAGCTCAAGATCCGGCTTTTTTTTGGGCGCAGCGCAGATGCGCTCAACCACGTGTTTGCCCCGCTGAAGGAAGACGTCGATCCCACGCTCCGCCCTAGCCTGGCCAGCATGCGGGATGACCTCATCGCCGAAGGCCGTGCGCAGCCTCCGGCTAGTCTGGATGCCTACCGCGCCGCGCATTCACTGTGCGTGGGCCTGATCTCCGCGCTGGATGAGCGCGCCGCGGCACGCTCAGAGTCCGCATGGTCGGCACGCGCGCAGGCATTGCGGCCGGTGCTGGAAGACTGGCAGGCCAGGTCACGTCGTCTCCTGAGCACCGTGCCTTGAGGGCCGGGCGCTGAACTGATCCTTTTCATGAAACTCCTGCTCCTTGCATTCATCCTCGCCGCCGCCAGTCTTCTGCCTGCAGTGCCTGCGTCTGCGCAAACAACCCCACCCCTCGTGGCTGCACCCACATCGCTGAAGAGAGCTCTGCTGGACTGGTCCGACGTGGACCGGGCCGCAATCCAACACGGTGGTGACGTTTCAGGAGCGGGGCAGGCTGATCACGCAGGAGAACCAGGTGAGCGCGTGGGATTTTCTGAGCGCGAACACGATTCGAGTCACCGCCAGCGGCAAGAGGCCGGTCTTTCTGACGTTCAACCAGGACTTCTCACACTTTGTGCAGTCCGGTGGCGGCATGGCACCGATCGCGGGCCGGCGGCATCAACTGCTGCTGTATCAAAATCTGCTGGATGACGCCCATGCGGGGTCTTGGAGGCTCTGCGGCTTCCTGCAGATCAAGCTGCAAAACGGCCTTGTGGACACGGCCTCGCCCAAGGGGCCTGGTTACAGTCAGAGCGTGCTGTGGTACAGCGCGCAGAAATTTGGCGACTTTACGCTGAGGCTGGACTTCAACCGCAAGGAACGGTGCAACTCGGGGGTGTTCATCCGTTTCGATGATCCTGGCAGTGATCCTGAGAAACCGGCCTGTCTCGGCCATGAGGTCGACATCAACGGCGCGGATGACACCGGGGCTATCGTGTCCTACAAACGGCCCGCCACAGTGCCCGAAGAGGCGGCGGAAAAACTCGGTGAATGGAATGCCATGGAAATCTCCATCATCGGCTCGCACATCCGTGTTTCGCTGAATCATCGCCTCATCAATGAGTATGATCTGGGAGTGGCGCCCGCGGGCTACATAGGCCTGCAAAACTTTGAAGGCGGGGAAGGTGTGAAGTTTCGCAACGTGCGGATCAAGGAGCTGACGCCGCCGCCCCTGGTGGACCGGCAGCCGCAGACGCTGGCTGAGGCGCTGCTGGGACACGGGTGGAGATGGCACACCGCCAGCCAGGGCACCACCTATCCGGAGTTTGACGTGTACTTCATGCCAGACGGCAACGTGAAGCACGTCAGATCTGGAAATGACACCTGGACGTGGCGGCAGACCGGGCCGGCGGAGTTTCTCCTCAGTCTCGACAGCAAGCAAACCACCACGCTGCGCTTCACCGACGCCACCTTCCGCCATCTGGAAGGCGCGAACTTCGATGGCACCGGAAAGTTCGTGGCGGAGCGCGCCACCGCCCTGCGCCTGCCGTCCAAAATGCCTGCGGCGTTCAGGCGTTAGAAGGGTGTCAAAGAGCCTCGCCGCGTGACTAGCGGATGTAGCCGCCCTGCATTGGGAGGGAACTGCCATAGGCGCGGTGGTCGCCACCGTAGTAGTACTGGCCGTTGTAATTGTAACGGTTGGTGTAGGGGCGGCCCTGGTAGGTGTAGTTGCCGTTTTGATACTGGCCGCCGGAGTAGTAGCGGCCGTTGTACAGGTAGGCGTTGCCAGAGTAGTTGGTGGGCAGCGTGGTGTAGGTGCGGTAGCCGCTGTTCTGCTGGATGTAGGCGTTGTTTTGCACGGGAATCGTGCTGCCATAGGCGCGGTGATTGCCGCCGTAGTAGTACTGGCCGTTGTAATAGTAACGGTTGCTGTAGGGGCGGCCCTGGTAGTTGTAGTTTCCGGTTTGATACTGGCCACCGGAGTAGTAGGTGCCGCCCAGCAGGTAGGCATTGCCAGAGTAGTTCTGCGGCAGGGAGGTGTAGGTGTTGAAGCCGCTGCTGACATAGCCGGGGCCGCCGCCATTGTAGCCTCCGGAGAACTGCGGCTCTGCGCAGGAGATCAATGAGAGGGTGAGGAGAACGGTGGGAAGAAGCAGTGCTTTCTTGAGGTGGGCGGGTTTCATGATCAAAGTGTGGGACAGAAGCCCGGAAGAAGAAATGAGGTGTGTACCCCATGGGCCTCATGCTTCCCGCCAAGGGTGCCTCGTTGTCTCTTCCTCATCTATTGAGTGAGGCCAAAATCCGTGCAGGAGACGATAGGAGATGGGGTGAACAGCCCATTTCACAGCGCGAGATCCTGCGTTTAGCTGAGATATGATGAACAACCACCACAGGCCATGAACAAGCTCACCACCATTCTTGTCGCCGTGGATTTCTCCACGGGATCACGCACGGCTTATGAGCAGGCGGTACGCATCGCGGCGCTGCATGGCGCGAAACTGCAGGTGCTGCATGTGGTGGACTCCGCTGCGGTGGCGGCACTGGCGGAAAGCCGGGAGGAGCCTTTTGAAAATCACGCCAGGGTGGCCACGGAAGGTGCGGGTGCCGCGCTGACTCGCTGGCTGGAGCAATCTCCCGCAGCGGCCGATTATGAAGTCACCATCGCGCTGGGGACACCGCTGCATGAGATTTTGGAGCATGCGCGCACGCTGAAGGCGGACCTGCTGGTGGCGGGCATCGCCGGGGCAGGGGACATGCCGGCAGGTGCGGGATCCATCTCCAGCAAACTGGCGCGCAAGGTGCAGACGCCGGTGCTGCTGGTGCGCACGAATCATCCGCAGGCGTTTCGCAAGATCGTGGCCTGCATTGATTTTTCGGAGAATTCGCGCGCCGTGGTGGAGCAGGCGCACAGCCTGGCGCGCATGGACGGTGCCTCAGTGGACTTCGTGCATGTGTGGCAGGAGCCGTGGGTGGCCATGGCCTACCCCACGCCCTTTGCAGATCCGGGCGGCCCCTCGATGGTCTACACGCCGGAGGAGCGTGAGGCCTGCATCCAGAGGCTGCGCGCTGATCTGCACGAGTTTGTGGGCGTTGCGGCGCAGGGCATTGAATCCACCGAGGTGCTGCAGGAGTCATCGAGCCATGGCAATGGCATCGCCACGCATGCTCAGGAGGTGCTGGCAGACCTGATCATCATGGGTGGCAAAGGGCGCACGAATCTGCGCTACGTGCTGCTGGGTTCCACGGCGGAACGGCTGCTGACGCGGCTGCCCTGCTCGCTTCTGGTGGTGAAACTTCCCGTGGAAAACATCTGACACTTTATCTATGAAAACCATCGTTGCCTTGGTCGATCTCTCCGACCTGACCTTCAAAGTACTCAAGCAGGCGCACGCGCTTGCCACCGCCTTTCACAGTGAGGTGATCATCCTGCACGTGCTCTCAAAGGTGCCCGTAGTCGTGGATGTCGGGCTGGTCTCGCCCGTGGTGATGCAGGATCCCTCACCTGAAGTGGTCCACCAGCAGACCGAGCAGCTGTTTGAAATGCGGGATTCGCTGATCAAATTTGGCGTGAAGGCCAGTGTGGAGCAGCTGGCAGACCCCAGCGTGGCCGGGGTGCTGGCTGAGACGCGGCGGCGCAATGCGGACCTGATCATTCTCGGCTCCCACCACCACAGCACGTTCTACCATCTGCTGGTGGGCAATGTGGCGGCGGACGTCCTGAAAGGCGCGCACTGCCCGGTCCTGGTGGTGCCGAGCGATGAGGATATGGCGGAAAAGAAGTGACCGCGACCCTCCCTGTGGCGCGTGTGCAAAAGCCGGCCAGGCAGCCTGCCGGGCGGTTCGGCTACTTCTTGCCCTGGGGCGGCACGTAGGTTTTGCCGTCATAGGTGCCGCCGACCATGCCCTGCACGGACTTGAGCTGGTCGTTCATGGAGTTGTTCAGGGAGTCGCCGCTGGTCTGGGAGGCATCCAGAGCGCGGCGGGGGAGGGAGGTGGCTTCTTCCACCGGCGCTGTGGGTGCGGGCTTGGGGGCGGGATCGAGGGTCTCTTTGATGAGCCAGACGCCGCCGCCGAGGGCGAGGAGGATGAGAAAAAACAAGGTGTTGGCGGAGGAGGAATCACTCACAGTGCTTGTCTGAACGGCGGGCCCTGCGTAAAGATTGCGGTTTCCAAGGCGAAAAATGGCGTAACTTCCTCTCTGGCCTAATTTCCTCCTGTGTCTGCCCGTTCCCTCCATGAACTCTCGCATGCCCGACCCACACGTACAGGATGAAGCCGCCGTGCTGGTCAGGCGGGCGTTGGACCAGCATGAAAGCACCCTTATCGCCTACACAGCCAGCATCCTCGGTGGAGACATTGAGCGTGCGCGTGATGTCGTACAGGACGCGATGCTGCGGCTCTACCTCTCCGAGCCGGACCGTGTGCGTGACAATCTCAAGTCCTGGCTCTTCACCGTGTGCCGGAACCGTGCCTTCGACATCCTGCGCAAGGAGCAGCGGCTGGACCTTGGCAACGACGAGGTCATCGACGCTGCGGCGGATCACGAGCCGGACCCATCCCAAAGCGCGGGCATGCACGAACTCTATGAGCACATCTGGAACTGCGTGGACCGTCTGCGGCCCAACCAGCGCGAGGTGGTGCGGCTCAAATTTCAACACGACTGCTCGTATCAGGAAATCGCTGGCATCACCGGACTCAGCGTCGGCAATGTCGGCTTCATCATGCATCACGCGATCAAGAAACTCCGCGAACTGATGAGCACGGACATCAGCGAGGAATACACCCCCACCCATTCATGAATCCCCAGGACAATCCCCACTTCACCGCCTACGCCCTCGGAGAACTCAGCGCCGAGGAGGCGCGCGAACTTCACGAAGTGCTGGCCACCACGCCCTCCGCCGCGCATGAGCTGGAGCAGATCGAGGCCGTGACCGATGCCTTGCGGCAGGGCGCACCGATCCCACTTTCACGTCTGACGCATGAGCAGCGCCATGCGGTGCTGCATCCGGCGAACATGCCACGGCGCATCCAGCCGATGCTGCCACGCCAGCCTGTGAAACGTTCGCGTCAGGTCTTCTGGCCGGTGATGGGAGGGCTGGTGAAGGTGGCGGCTGTCGTCACACTGAGTGGCGCGGCCTTCCTGGCGGGCTGGATGTATGGTCCTGAGGTGAAATCTGCCGCGCAGATGGCCGGAATGCCCAAGGACGATGCGCCTGCCAAGAAAGAGCTGAAGCCTCAGGCCCTGCCTGAGAAAACCGCACCCGCACCGATTGTGGCGGCCAAGACTGAACCCAAGGCAACGGCGCCTGCAGTGCCCGCCCCAGTGGAGAAAAAACTGGTGGCCGAGGTCAAGCCTGCCCCTGCTCCCGCTCCTGCGGTGAAGGAAGTGGTGGTAGTGGCCGCTGTCACGCCGGTGAAGGAGCAGCCCGCCGCCCCTGTGGTGACCCCCAATCTGGGCTTCACCCTCCCCGCCGGACACGGCACGTTTGTGAGCACAACGAAGCAGGCGATCGATCAGTTCAGCCTGCATCCCGGGCAGATCAAGCCGCTGCCGCCCAAGGCCAAGGGGCAGGTGTTTACTTCACCGCAGCTGACGCCGAACAAGCCCGAACCCAAAATGGAGCGGGCGTCAGATCTGTTCATTCACTCTTGGAAGGCTGAAGTGGCCTCGTGCCCGTGGAATCCGGCGAACCGGCTGCTGCGCCTTGTGATCCAGCTGCCGGCAGATCAGGCGGCGGTGCTGGGTGCAGACGCCAGTTTCCCCCTGCAGGTGACCTTTGATAAGGCTAATGTGAAGCAGTTCCGCATGCTGTGTGAGCGGCATCTCGCGGCCACGGAGCTTCGCACGGCGGGCACGCATGTGCTGTGGTATGAGTTTCAGCCGAATGGCAGCGGTGAGATCCCGCGCGACAGCAGCCGTCAGGTGGCCACCGTGATGCTGCCGAATGCACGTTTTACCTCCCAGGCCGTGGGCCCCTTTGACAGCAGCAAGCTGCAGGTCATGGACCGTGGTTACTCCCTGCAGAATGCGCGTGAGGATTTTGTCTTTGAAACCTCCGTGGTGGGCTTTGGCCTGCTGCTGCGTGGTGCGGAGCAGCTGGGCTCGCTGAATCATGAGCTGGTGCTCAATCTGGCCAATCAGTCCAAAGGCGCCGACAGCAACGGAGAGCGCGGGCGGTTCATCCGATTGGTGCAGGATGCGAAGCAGGCGGCCGGGCTGTAGGAACCGTGTGTGTGTTGTAGGATGGGTGTGGCGACAGCCCGCCCGTCCTTCCAGCGCATGAAGACACCGTGCAGACTCGGTGCCTCTCGCAGTCGGGCGGTTTGGCTAAGCAGGCGCTGGTGATGTCGAAAACACAGTGCTCCAAACACACCCAACCTACGAAAAGAGTCGCTACGCCATCTCTCGGCTGTGTGGCCGTTCAGGCGCTGTTCAGGAGCTTGCCGCTGAAGCGGGTGCTGGGCGGGGCGGAGAGTTTATGGCCGAGGGCGAGGTAGTCTTCGCGGAGGTGGTCGCGGTGCTCGTTGATCACCTGCAGCCAGGGACTGCGCCGAACGGCGAACGCGGGCTCTGCGGCGAGATTCGCGAGATCCTGATCGCGACCCAAAATGTGGCCGAGGCGTCGGGCGCGGCGGATGCGCCGCTCCGCACCGCGCAGATGCGAGAGCACCAAGGTTTGAAAATAGAGATCCTTCACGCGGTGGCGCCAGCGGTGCAGGGTGCGTTTGTCCTTGGTCTCACAGGCCTGCTTCATGAGCTGGCGGCCTTTGCGGTAGCAGCGGGCGTGCTCTTCCATGATCTGCTCTTCGGAAAGCGACTGGATGCAGGTGCTGTCGATGAGCTGGCCCACGGCGTAAAGCTGGTGATGAAGATCAGTGGCAGGCGGGGCTTTGAGCGGCTGGCCGTGGAGCTGCGGGCGGTGCTTGGGCGCGAGGTGAAACCGGCGCGTGAGCTTGTCGATGAGCTTGCTCTGCACCACGTACTCGCGGTTTCCAGCGCAGGCGTTTTTGACGGCGCGCAGGTGCTGCCGCATGGCCTGCAACGTGTGTTTTTCGATGCCCGGATTCGCCAGGCGGAGCAAAGCCATCATCTTCTTCACGCGCAGGCGCAGCTGGTGTGTGGCGCTCTCTTCATGGACGGAGATTCTGAGCACATCCTCCTGCGCACGCTCGCAGAGCTGATGCAGCAAACGCTTCAACTTCCGGCCGGAAAGGCCCTCGGAGTCATGGCGTAGTCTCATGAGCAAGTATTCAGCCGAGAATCAGGGCGGACGGCAAGAAAGAGTTTTTCACATTCGTCAGACAAGACTGGCAACAACTCCGCCAAACCTGCGATTTGTCTGAGTGACTCCAAGAACTCGAGCCAGTGGGATTGTCGTCACATTGGGTTTTTTCCGCCCACCCGGGAAGGAGATGGTGAAAACTTTCGTTGATTCGTGTGCCTCTGATGCCAGCGTGCATCCGTAACCTTTTTCCTAAACCCCAATACCCCCCACCATGGCCAGCGAAGCAGTCCTCACCCTTACCGAAGCGAATTTTGAATCTGAAGTCACCTCTTCCACCGTGCCGGTGCTTGTGGATTTCTGGGCTGAATGGTGCGGCCCATGCCGCATGCTGGGACCGATCCTGGACGATCTGGCCAAGGAGCAGGGCGACAAGGTTAAGATCGGCAAGGTGAACGTGGATGAGTCGCCGAATCTGGCCACCCAGTTCAGCGTGCGCTCCATCCCGATGATGGTGTTTTTCAAGGACGGCAAGGCTGTGGAAACCGTCGTGGGCGTGCAGTCCAAGGACGCACTGACCAAGCGCCTTGCGGCGCTGGCTTGAGTGATTTCTGCCTGACTGATTTTTAGCAGCCGCTGGATTTACTCCGGCGGCTGTTTTTTTATGTCTGCGCCAGGGCAGAAAAAAGGGAGACGCGGATGAAAACCCACGTCTCCCTGATGGTTGATTCAGAAGAGGCTACTCGTCGCCGAAGGAGATGCCGATGGCGCGGGAGGCGCGGACGATTTCGCTGTCTTTGCTGACGAGGCGGAGCTGATGCACGGCTTCCTCGATGGGCACGTCGCCGACCTGATACTGCTGGTAGCTGACCATGCGGCCAAAGCTGCCCTGGGCGATGAGTTCGACGGCCTTGGCACCGAAGCGGACGCCGAGGATGCGATCCAGCGCCGTGGGTGCGCCACCGCGCTGAAGATGGCCGAGGGTGCAGGAGCGAGTTTCCTTGCCGGTGTCTTTTTCGATCTGACGGGCCACGTAGTCGCCGATGCCACCGAGGCGGTCTTCGCCTTTGGCACCGACTTTTTCCTTGGTGAGGAGTTCGCCGGATTCCATGCGTGCGCCTTCGGCGACGACGACGAGGGTGCTGTGGCGGCCAGCGGCATCGCGTTTGCGAATGGCCTTGGCCACGTGATCAAGGTGGAAGGGGATTTCTGGCAGCAGGATGACATCCGCGCCGCCGGCCATGCCGCCGTAAAGGGCGATCCAGCCTGCGTGGCGTCCCATGACTTCCAGCACGATCACGCGCTTGTGGCTTTCTGCGGTGGTGTGCAGGAGGTCCAGTGCATCCACCACGGTGGCGACGGCGGAATCAAAGCCGAAGGAGTTGGCGG
>JAPLUN010000419.1 GCA_026397715.1 Verrucomicrobiota bacterium | reverse complement strand
CCTCGTCACACGCGGTGTGCTGTGGGCCATGGACAAGCTCACGCCGGACTACCTCACGCCGTTCAAGGGCGAGAACAAGATCACCTTTGTGCCTGCCAAGCCCGTTGAAGCGCCGAAGCCTCCCGTGCTGCCCAAGGACGGCCTGCCGGTGAAAGCCAGCGCCAGCAGCGAAGAGTCTGGCAAAGGCAACTACGCCTGGAAAGCCGTGGACGGCGATGAGGGCACCCGCTGGTGCGCCTCGAATCAAAATTACCCGCAGTGGCTCCAGCTTGAACTCGAAAAGCCGCAGACGCTCACTGGCATCAAGACCACCTGGGAAAACGCCGGGGTGTATCAGTTCAAAGTCGAAGGCAGCACCGATGGCAAAGCGTGGAGCACGCTCGTCGATGGCAGCGACAACACGAAGACCGCGCCTTACTCGAACGATTTCGCCAAGGTGGAAGGCATTCGCTTTGTGAAGATCCACGCGCTTGCCAAAACAAGCGGCGGCTGGGCGAGCATCCGTGAGGTGCAGCTCAAAGGCCCCAACATCAAGGCCGTCGCGCCCAAGCTCAGCGCGGAGCAGCAAAAGGAATACAACAAGGCCAGCGATCCGCTCAAGGACGGAGGCAACGTGGCTCCGAAGATCGTGAAACTCACGCCCGAGCAGGAGGCTGCCATCTTGAAGGATGTCAAGGTGGCCGATGGCTTTGAGGTTTCGCTCTTCGCGCCGCCGCAGTCGGCGAACTACCCCGTCTTCATCGCCGCTGCGCCGGATGGCACGCTGTACGTCAGCAGCGATGGCAACGGCTCGCTGGGCCGCAATCCGCACCGTGGCCGCATCCTGCGCCTGAAGGATCATGATGGCGATGGCCGCGCTGATGAGGTGAAGGAATTCGTCAAAGACGTGGATGCGCCGCGTGGCCTCGTCTGGGACAAAGACCGCCTCTACCTCGTGCATCCGCCGCACCTCAGTGCCTACATCGACAAGGACGGCGACGGCGTGGCCGATGAGGAGAAGGTGCTGGTGAAAAACATCGCCTTTGGCTACAAAGACCGCCCCGCCGACCACACCACCAACGGCCTCAGCCTCGGCATCGACGGCTGGCTCTACATCGCCGGTGGCGACTTCGGCTTCATGGATGCCGAAGGCACGGACGGCAAGCACCTGCAGCATCGCGGTGGCGGCGTCATCCGCGTGCGCCCTGACGGCACTGGTTTGGAAGTTTACTCCACCGGTACGCGCAACATCCTCGAAGTCGCCATCAGCCCGCTGATGGACATCTTCGCCCGAGACAACACCAACGACGGCGGCGGCTGGAACGTGCGCTTCCACCACTTCACCGGCCTCGATGATCACGGCTACCCGCGCCTCTACAAAAACTTCAACGACGAGTGCATCCAGCCCCTCGCCGACTACGGCGGCGGTAGCGGCTGCGGTGCCGTTTACATCGACGAACCCGGCTTCGGCAAATGGAACAACGCCCCCTTCACCTGCGACTGGGGCACCGCCGCCCTCTGGCATCATCAGGTGAAACCCAAAGGCGCTACCTTCGAGGAAACCGAAAAGCCCCAGCCCTTCATTCAAATGACCCGCCCCACCGACGCCGACGTCGATGGCAACAGCCGCGTCTATTGCGCCAGTTGGAAAGGTGCGACGTTCAACTGGGAAGGGCCGGACGTGGGCTACATCGTACAGGTGAAGCCGAAAGGATTTAAGCCGGAGCCGCTGCCGGATTTTGCGAAGGCGAGTGATGCGGAGCTGGTGAAGTATCTCGATCTCACCACGCTACAGAGCTATCGCCGTCGCATCGAGGCACAGCGTGAATTGATGCGCCGTGGGAACAAGCAGGCTGGCAGCTATTTGGCCCAGTTCGCAACGCTCCGGAACGCTGACCGCAATCTGGTCGCCTCACTCAAAGACAAAGCCTCCGACGATGAGGTTGTCGCCGCCACTTCCCATGCTGATCCGGTCATCTCACACACGGCAATCCGCGCCACGGCAGCGCGCCAGCTCAAGCAGCAGGCCTTGAGTGCACTGGACAGCTCGAAGGGTAATCCTACCGGAATTCTGCGTGCTCTGGCCATGATGCACCAGCCCGAAGTCGTCACCGGCCTCATCGAACGTCTCACCAAAGCCACCGACTCCTCGTTGCGCCAGGGCATCCTCGCCGCTCTTTGCCGTCTCCATTTCCATGAGGGCGAATGGAAGGGCGACTCCTGGGGCACGCGTCCGGACACACGCGGACCTTACTACCAGCCGGAAGCATGGAGCGAGACGCCAAAGATCGCGGCGGCTTTGAAGGACGCTCTGGCCAAAGCCTCGCCTGAAGAAGCTGCCTTCCTTGTGAAGGAAATGAATCGCAACCGCATCCAGTCGAGCGATGCGCTGGAGCGTATCCTCGTGCTGGCGAAGCAGGATGCGAAGGTGATCCCGGATGCAGCGGCGCAGCTTGCCACAGCGGAGACGATTCCTGCGGATGGCATTCCGCTGCTGATCACTGCGGCAAATAGCAAAGACCTCGATCCCCAGAGCGCTGCGACGACGCTGGCCAACACGCTGACAGCCATCGCCAAGACCGACAGTGCTGAAGCCTGGACGGCGGCGCTGAATGCGCTGGTCACGCTGGATGCTCAGCAGGGCTCTGGTAAGGAGCAGGACACAGGCCGGATGGCCTTCCTAAGTGCGCCGAAACTGGAGAACGTGCATCAGGCCTTCGAAACCGAAGCCTCCAAGATCGGAACGCCGACCGCCGCCTGGGCGGAAGCCGCGCTGCTCAGCCTCGCCGCACGCAAGACCGGCAGCCCTGAAGCACGTGAGATGTCGCAGAAGGCCCTGGATGCTGGATGGGCGGATGCCAAGCGCCGCGTACAGATCATCAACGCCGCCGTGAAGACCAAGAGCCATGGCGTGGATGAAAAGATCCTGGCTGCCACCACGGACTCCGATGCGAACGTGGCCAAGGCCGCGCAGAACGCTGTGAAGAGCCTCAAGATCGAGGCCAAAGGCGAGGACAAGACGCCGAAGATCGGCACCCTCAAGCCCGAGGATGCTCTGGCCGCCGTGATCAAAGCCAAGGGTGATGTCTCCATCGGTGAGCAGATTTTCACCAAGGCCACCTGCATCGCCTGCCACACAACGAAGGAATCCGAAGCACAAAAAGGTCCCTATCTTGGAAACATCGCGCAGACCTACAAGCGCCCCGAACTGGCGCAGAACATCCTGGATCCGAACAAGACCATCGCGCAGGGGTTTGCCAGCGAGGTCATCACACTCAATGACGGCACGCAGCAGATGGGCTTCATCACTCTGGAGTCCGCTGACAACGTGAAGCTGCGCAACGTCGCCTCCCAGGAGTTCACCTTTGCCGTGAAGAACATCAAGAGCCGCCAGAAGCTGCCGATTTCGATCATGCCGCCCGGGTTGATGACGAACTTCACCGTCCGTGAATTCGCCAGCCTGCTCGATTACCTGGAGTCGCTGGCGAAGAAGTAGCACGAACTTCCAAGTTCGTTGATCGTGGAGCGGAGACGCGGGGTAGAACGAATCTGGAGATTCGTTCTACGGCCTCCTGCTTGGGAGCGCTTGCTGCAAAGCAGGCAGTGCGACTGTCGTTTTATGTCCTAGGTCTTTGATGGGGTGAAATGAGTATATTTTTGCCTCAGTTCTGGAATTGATTCTGCTGGTGCCCTTGCCATTCTCCTGCCTTATGCACCTCCGAATCCTTTCCATTATCGCCCTCCTTGGGCTTGCCCAGTGTAACAAAACCGCTGCTCCTGCGGCTGTGGAGACAAGTTCTGGGCTGACTCTTGTCACGGAAGGGAGTTCGCCGCATTTCCAAGCCGTCGCTTCCAAGCTGGATGTGGGTGGCGCTTCCTTCACGTATGCGGAAGAGGAAAATGTGATGGGATTGCTGGGTGGCTTTTTTGAAGAGATCTTCAAGAACATGCCTGACAAGGAAAAGGCCCAGCTGCCGCCGAACTTTTCCTTCAAGAAGTTGATGAACATGACCGGGCTGGACTCGATCAAGGCCACTGGGACGAGCTCGCGCAAGGTGGCTGTGGGCATCAACCACCACCGCAGCTTTGCCTACACGCCCGAAGGCCGGAAAGGCTTCCTCACATTGACCGGGGGACCGGCGGAGCCTTTGCTGGCACCCGCCTTTGCCCCGCAGGACACGGATCTCGCCCTGGAGTTTCCGCTGCATTTGAAGGATCTCGTAGCGGAAGCCTGGCCGGTGATTCTGGAATCCGCCCCGAAGGAGCAGCGGGCCATGATTGAGGCGATGGCCAGCGCTCCGCAGCCGATGCTGGGCATGTCCTACCTCGAGATGGCGCAAAAGCTCTCCGTGCGTGTGGCCCTCTTTGCCACCATGATGCCGGAACAGAGCCTGTCCGCGCCGGGAGCCGCCGTGAGTTTGCCGGGGGTGAACA
>JAPLUN010000225.1 GCA_026397715.1 Verrucomicrobiota bacterium | reverse complement strand
GCCCAGGGGTGCCGAGCTTTAGCGAGTGCTCCCCTGGGTATGGCATCACACGACCCGGAAGCAAACCCAAAGCTTCGCCACACCCGACGCCCACCAGCAGCGACTGCAAAGGGCTCCGCCACACATTGTCGCCGCGCTCAGACAAGCCCCTTCGCCCCCTTCTTCACTTCAACCTCAGTACCAACCGCACCGCATCCAGCCTGACCGTGGTCGCACCAATAGCCGCCGCAAGGGCATCCCGCTGATCACGCAAGGCATCGATCTCCTCGGAGCGCACATGCGGATTGCGCGCCTGCAAATCTTCAAGTCGCGCGATCTCTTCATCCATCTGCTTGCGCATGGCCGCCACCGCGCGCTGCTGCAGCGTCTTGAGCTGCGCTTCAGCAAGCTGCTGCGCTTTGCCCAGCATGGTGGGCAGCAGCTTGTGGCGCACCGTTTCGTTCTCGACCGTGCGCGTCGGATCACCCGGCGTGAGCTTGGCGCGGGTAAAGGCAGGATCCGCACTCAAATCCTTGCCCTGATGATCGACCGCAACCCGCAAAGGCATCGCAGGCATGAAGCGCGTGGCATGCAAGGCTGGCGGCGCGATGCACTCCGCAATGAAGCACGTTTGCAGCACCAGTCCTTCGCCACCCGAGGCTTTCCAAAACGCGAAGCCAGCATTGCCAGCAGGCGAACCGAGCAACACATCCAGGCCCGCACAAACCAGCGGATGATCCCAGGTCAGAAACGCCTCGTGGTCACGCGAGAGCGCACGTTCACGATCAAACGAAAAAGTAAGCCCTTCCTCCGGCAATGAAGGCAGCGCATCCGTGATGAGATTGTCCGGACGAATGTACCAGGTCCGGTGGGTCATCTCCTCGATATGCATGCCGAAGTGGTCGAGCAGACGAATAAAGAAGCGCTCGAAATCCAGCCCCGCATCGACATCTCGAATGCGCTCGATCATACGTGCCGCGAGGCGCGGCTTGCACGAGTTCAGCTCCAGCAGGCGGTTGTGCCCGCGCTCGAGCTTCTGGCGCACTTCAAGACTCAGCGCCTTCGTGCGGCGGATGCAGTCGGCGAGTTTTTTGGCATTGAAGCCGGTGCAAAGTTCTTCGATCTCCGCCGCAAAGCTGTGCAGAAGCTGCGTCGCTCCCTGCAGGCTGTGTTCAAAGGCGTCGAGACCGTCATGATACCAGCGCGCCAGCACCTCCCCTTCACTGCCAGCGATGAACGGCACATGAATGTTGATCGTCCCCTTTTGGCCAATGCGGTCCAGACGTCCGATGCGTTGCTCCAGCAGTTCCGGATCACGTGGCAGATCGTACAAAACAAGATGCTGCGCGAACTGGAAATTGCGGCCTTCGCTGCCGATCTCGGAGCAGATCAAAATGCGCGCCCCCTCGGGATCAGCGAACGCCGCAGCGTGCCTGTCCCGCTGCATCAAAGTGAGCCCTTCGTGGAAGAGCACGGCATGCACATTGATCTCGCGCAGCAGGCGCTCATGGGTGTCTTCCGCAAGCTTGCGCGTGCGGCAGATGAGCAGGACCTTGGCTTCACCAAGTTCGCGCAGAGTAGCCGCAAGCCATCGGGCAAGCGCCTCTTCAGGTGTCGCTCCAGCCTCAAGAACAAGCTCCCGCAGATGACACTTCCGGGGTGGGAACCCCTGAATCACAGCACGGGTGTTTCGAAACATCACGCGACCGGTGCCAAATTCATCAAGCAGGTCCGCCACAAGTCGCTGACGCGCGGTTTCATCGCCTCCGACAAGCTCGGCGGCATGCTGCTGCACCCTTGGCGAATGGCTGCCAAAGAGTTCACGATCCGCGGCACTCATAAGCCCGCCTTGCAGGATCCGATCCACCACCTGCGCCACCTGCTCATAGCGGGTGGATTCCGCCAGGAAGGCGTCCAGGTCGCCATAACGATCCGGGTCCAGCAGACGAAGTCGGGCAAAGTGACCCTCAGCGCCAAGCTGCTGCGGCGTGGCGGTCAGCAGCAGCACGCCAGGCACACGCTGAGCGATGGCTTCGACCACCTGATAAGCGACACCGGGAGCCCCGACGGCCCACTCAAGATGATGCGCTTCATCAACGATCAGCAAATCCCATGCGGCGTCCGCAGCCTGCTGGGCACGCTTGGACGAGCCACTCAGGAGTGACAGCGGGCAGAGCACCAGCTGGCTGTCGAGAAAGGGATTGCCCTCGGGATCTCCCGCTTCGATGGCCGCGCAGCGCTCCTCATCAAAGAGGCTGAACATCAGATTAAATCGCCGCAGAAGCTCCACGAACCACTGATGCGGCAGTGCATCAGGAACCAGCACCAGAATGCGTGACGCACGCCCCGTGAGGTTCAGACGATGGAGAATCAGACCGGCTTCGATCGTCTTGCCAAGCCCCACTTCATCCGCCAGCAGGACGCGCGGCAGCAGGCGCCCCGTGACGTCTGCGGCGATGGACATCTGATGCGGGATGGGATCGACTCGCCCCCCGATGAAACCACGCACCGGCGAGGCCTGCATGCGGCAGCGCCATTCCACCGCCTCGGCACGCAGGGCGAAGGCCTGCAGATCATCAATGCTCGCGGCCAGCAGGCGCTCCTGCGGCCCTCCAAGGCTAAGCGTATCGGCAAGCTCGGACTCCGGGACGCTGCGTAAACCGCAATGGTAGAGCAAAGCCCCGTCAATCGAGGCAACAGAGTCGATTTGCAGTTCCGCGCCGTCGCGCAGGGTGATTTTGTCGCCAGCCTTGAAACTGGCGCGGCGCAGGGGCGCCCCGTTCCGGGCGTAGCGGCGCTTTTCACCTGCGGCAGGAAAGCGCAGGTCAATAAAATTGCCTTCAATGCTGCTGACGATTCCGAGACCCAGTTCGGGCTCGCTTTGACTGATCCAGCGCTGGCCGGGTGCGGGGGCTTCCATCAATGCCGTGATTAATTTTCCTATTTGCCGAACAACCGTCCAAAGAAGGATTTTTTCTTCGGTTCCGCCGGGGCCTGGGTCGGGGCCTGTGCAGGCGCGCCTTGCTGGGGTGGCATCACCATTCCAGGCGCTGCATTGTTGGTGAAATCGATGACGCCAGGTTTGATCGAGGGAGCGGCACCGGGATTGACATTGACGACTTTCGGCTTCTTTGCGGCTCCCTGGGCATCGTACTCATAGACCACCTGCTGATAGCACTGGCCGTTGAGATTGAAGGAGCGCATCTCCGTGGCGCGCCCGTACGCATCAAAATAGACCTGGGAGCGGGCCACAAGGTTGCCACGTCCGTCGTAGATGTGGCCCTGGGTGGGCAGCCCGCGTTCATTGAGCAGATAGTGCTTCTTCGATATCAGCGCCCCGCCGGCGTTGTAGGTGGACTCGATGAGTTCATTCGTGGTTTTGTCAACGATGGTCTCCGAATGCGAATTGTCGGGGTGGTAGGTGCTTTTGGCCACGATGGGAGTGCCAGCCGGGGCGGCGGGCTGCGCGATGGCAGAGGTCACCCAAAGAAGGACAAAAAAAGCAGAGCAGGTTTTCATGACAGAAACGAAGATGGCGGCAGAATAACGCCCCCTTTCGCCGCGACAACGACAAATCCCGACTTCACACTCCTTCCCTGCGTCATGTTTTCCTCCACCGACCCCTCCTGGGCTGAATTCCTCACCCAAACCATCGCGGATTTCGGCTGTACCACGGGTACTTTGCACCGTCTGGACACGGCGGACCGCCATCTCAAGCTGGTGGCCCATCAGGGCATCCCGGAAGCGCTCATGCCCATCATCCAGTCCATCCCCGTCGGCAAAGGCATCGCCGGTGTCGCCGCCGAACGCAAGGAGCCCGTGGAAATGTGCAATCTGCAAACCGACACCTCCGGCGTGGCCAAACCCGGCGCGAAACAGACGCAGGTGCAGGGCACCTTGGCCGTCCCGGTTCTGGATGGCGAACGTCTCTGTGGCACCTTGGGCATCGGCAAGCTGGTGCCATATGATTTCACTCCGGAGGAGAAGGCAAAGCTGATTCAAACCGCCCGCAATATCGCCGCCAGACTCTTGCCCGGCTGATTTCCTCCGCCATCCCTAATCCTGGCTGCAACCCGTCCGGTTGACCAGCAGGCAGCAAAAAGCCCGATCGCGCCACTGAGGCCGACCGGGCTTTTTGATGAATCAGACCCGCTTACAGGCGGCTGTAACGGCGACGGCGGTTGTAGAAGAGGCCGAGCAGACCGAACATCAGCAACAGCATGCGGGATGGCTAGGCACCACAACGATGACGCCGTAGGTGCTGAAGGCGCTGACATCCCATGCCAGTCCTCCACCAAGCGCTGCAAGATCGAGATCGCCGGCAATGACATTGGTGCTTGCATCATAGGTGTTGAAAGCCCCGACACCGAAGCCACCGCTCAGGTTGGCACCGCTCCAGTCAATAAGGTTGAAGACCTGTCCTTGCTGTGCGGAAACAGCGCCGACCGAGTTCACCACGATCGAACCCTGACCCCATGCGGCACCCGAACGATTGCCAACAGAGAGTGTGCTGTTTGTGCCGCTGAGGTTGATGAAGTCGTGATTCGTGGAGGCTGTCGGAGCCCCCTTGGTGTAAACATCTGCACCTGCACCCAGAGCGTCAAAGTAGTCCTTGGCGGTGGCGTAGGGGGTGCCGCCAATATTGAAGGTGTAGCTGTAGTTTGTCACCGCAGCGGTGGTCGGAGTGGTGATGCCCAGCTGAATCTGCGAACCGGTGGCCACCGTCAGCGCTGTGTTGTTAGCCGTGATCGTCAGAGTACCCTTGTCTGCATTCAAGGAGGTGACTCCAGGAGTGAGGATGCCGACGCTGTTCACTCCACCCACCGTCACCGCACCCGCGATGACGCCGGTGGTGGTGCCGTTGCCAGCACCTGCAAGAACTGCCGCGTTGGTCAGCGAACCACCGCTTTCACCCACAATCACCGAACCGCCGCCCGTCAGGCTGCCCGTGACACGCAGCTCACCATTGTTCACCGTGGTGCCACCAGAGTAGCTGTTGCCAGACGTGGACAATGTGGTCACACCCGAGCCGGTCTGAGCGAATCCACCCGCACCCGTGATGGTGCTGGCGCTGAAATCCGTACCCTGTGCGACGGCATTGCTGCGATTGACTGCAAAGACCGCACCTGTGCCGACACTGACCGTGCTGTTAACGTCGAGTGCGCCGGTCGTGCCGCCGTTGCCGAGCTGCAAGGTGCCTCCCGAAACCGTCGTTGTGCCAGTATAGGTGTTAGCCGTGGCGGCAGAGAGGATCACCGTGCCGGCCCCGACCTTGGTCAGGTTCATGCCAGTGCCAGAGATCACGTTGCTGATGGTCAGAACGTCCGTGGCGTTGGCGGCTCCAATGGAGCTGCTGCTTCCCATGGCGAGCGTGCCCGTGACCGTCGCTATGCCCGTGCCAGTGAGCGCACCCGTGGATGAGACACCTGCGCCATTGATGGTCAGGTTTTCCGCCACGCTGACGCCATTGATGTTGAGAGCACCACCTGCATTCACCGTCGTGGCAGCTGCAGTGGTTCCAAGGCCGGTGGCATTGGAAACGCTCACCGTACCACCGTTGATGGTGGTGGCACCAATGTAGGTGTTGGCGTTGGCGAGGGTCAGTGTGCCCGAGTCGTTCTTGGTCAGAGTGCCAGCAGCCGTACCAATGATCCCGTTGATCACCGTATTTCCGGCACCTGCAACAGTCAGGCCGAAAGCACCACTGATGCCGCCATTGATGCTCAGGGTTCCTGCGTCAGACTGTATGTTCGAGGCGCTGCCGAGGGCGACGTTGCCGTTGAAGATGTTGTCACCGCTGAGATTGCGGAGGGCACCGCTATTCGAGGCACCGGTTCCATTGATGGTCAGCGCCTCACCTGCGATGGTGATGCCGCCCTGGAGTTCCAGAGATGCCCCACTGGAGACCGTGGTGACTCCAGCCGTCGTGCCCAGCGCCAGATTGTTGGCAGCACTCAGGACACCAGCGCTGACAGTGGTGGCACCGGTGTAGGTGTTGATTCCGCCGAGAACCAAGGTGCCGGCACCTGCCTTCGTGATGGCCGTGCCGCTCACAGCACCATTGATGGCAAGCGCGTTGGTCGAGTTAACCGTGATGGTGGCGGTAGCGGCGCTGAGGGCCACCTTGCTGTTGATGGTTGCTGCACTGGAACCAACGTCGGTCGTAATGCCGTTGGCAATGGTCAGCGTGTAACCGCCGTCACTGTTGAGCACCACCGCATTTCCAGCACTTTGGGCGTTCACTGTGAGGCTGTTGATGCTCATGTTGGCGCCCAGCACCATGCTGTTCTGGTTCGTATTGCTGGTGGCACTGAGGAACACATCCGTGCCGACGTTAGGAACGAGTCCCGTGGCGGTGCCAGCCAGATCTGTGGCCCAGTTGCTGCTGGTGGAACCGTCGGAAACCGCCCAGACATTGGCCGCACCGCTGTAGCCACCCTTCCAGTAGGCTGCAGTAAGTGACGCCGTCGATGCAGTGTTGAAATACACCAGGGTGTCCGTGGCAGTGATGCCGGTGACCTTGAAATTGGTGACGTTGTAAAGGTTGCCAAGTGAATAGGTGCCTGTGCTGCCATTGGTACTCACCAGGCCACCGGAAGCAGCAGCGAGGATGGTCGAGGTCGCTCCCGGAGTCTGTCCGCTGAGGAAGTAAGCGTCCACGGTGACATTGCCAGTGACCTGAGCCTTGGCACCGGTGTTCAGGAGAATGCTGCTGCCGGTGGTTCCCACTTCAACACCGAGGCGGCTGCCATTAGCGAGGTTCAGGATGGTGCCAGTGGATGGCGCCAGAGTCAGCACACCACCAGTGGTGCCGGTCAGCAGATTGAAGGTGGCTCCGCTGGCAACTGTAAGCGAGGAGGTGCCGGAAATGCCGTCGATGGCACCGGAGGTGACATGACTGACTTCCATCACACCGCCGTTCACCGTAGTATCACCCGTGTAGGTGTTCATGTTGGTGAAGACGAGCTTCTTGGCGCCACTCTTGATGACGTTGATGTTGTTCTGGACGACACCGCTGTAGGAGCTGTCCGTCGTTGGCGTGACGGTGAGGGTCTTCATCACCGTGGCACTGTTGGTGATGAAACCGCTGGAACTGCTGAAGGCCGCCCCCGTGATCACCGAGGAGTTGAGATTGCCAATGGAGGCATTGAAACCGCCAAGATCAAGGACACCGCGGCTGGAGGTGGTGACGTTGGTGCCGTTGGGCAGGGCGGCGGCAGAGCCGAGCCGGAGTGTGCCGTTGGCGATGTTCGTAGCACCATTGTAGGTGTTCGTACCCGAGAGGATGACGGTGTCAGTGCTCTGCTTGGTGAGGCCGCCTGCGCCACTGATGTTACCCTTGATTTCAAGGATCGCGCCACGGGCGGTATTGGTCTGCTCGCTGCTGTTATTGACGTCAGATGCGATCCCGGTCCCCGTGTCGGAAGCGCGGCCGTTGTCGGTGCCGTTCACGCCGTCGGTGAAGTAATTCTGGCCGACAAAGGAATTGCCGAGGAGGCTGATGCTGACTCCGGAACCGAGGGTGCGGAAGACAACGCCCGAGTTGTTACTGGACACGTCATCCGTGCGAAGGAAGCCTTCGATGGAGCCCCCATTCATCTGAATGGTGGCCACTGTGATGTTCTGGTCAGCGTTCACCTGGAGCGAGCCGCCACCAAGGTTGATGGTTCCGCTGCGGGCATTGTCCACGCTCCAGCGTTCGACGGAACCGGCCTCGTAGGTCACGGCCTTGGTGAAGCCTGTGGTGAGAATGTCGAGGACACCGTAGCGCCTGGCGGTGATGCTGGCAGCATTGACAAGAGCGTTGGCGTTGGTGATGCCGAGGGCGCCCTGTTCGATGCTGACGTTTCCAGTGAAGCTGGTGTTGTTGCCGCCGACCCAGAGGTAGCCGTTGCCCCACTTGATGAGGTCGCGGCTGCCGTTGAGGCCGGTGACGTTCAGACCGGAACCCGTGGCACCAGAAGTGATCTGGTTGTTCACAGCACCCGCGTTGATGTCGAGGATTGAGCCTCCCGCACCGGTGAGGAAGAGCGTTCCTGCATTCAACACGGAGCGGGTGTTGCCGGTTTGCACGCGGAGGCGGGCTGGTGAGAGACCGGTCGTGTCAGTCGAGAAGGACTCAAGGTCACTAATGCCCACGACACTGTCAGTCAGGTTCGGCGTCGCCACGATGATCGAGTTGTCCACCGAGATGATGCGGCCCACCGTGTATTGACCGTTGAGCGAGTTGCCGGGCTGGGCCAGCAGGTTCAGCGTGGTGCCGGCGGCGGTCACCGTGCCGCTGGCGTTCAGGGTGATCGTGCCGCCGTCGCCCGAGGCACCGAAGGTGTTCAAGGTGAGTGCACCGCCGTTGACGGTCCAGTTGCCGGCGAAGCCCGTGCCGTTGGCAGCGGCGGTCAGATCCTTGGAGATAATGAGGTTTCCACTGCCGAACTTCGTGATGCTGCCAGCGTAGATGTCGCCCGAGATGGTGGCGGTGCGATTGGTGCCGCCGGGATTTTGGAAGTAAACAATGCCTTCCTTGTTCCCGTTGGTGCCAAACTTAAGGTTCGTGGCGATTGTTACCGTTGTATTGTCACCACCTGGATTGGTGATAATCAGGCCGCCGCGATCAGCGTCCGTGGCACCGTCGGCGAAGGTGAGGGTGTTGTATTGACCCACGCCGCTGCTGATGTTCTGGCTGGTGCGCAGCGCATAGACCGTTTGATCTTGTGTCAGGGTCACAGCACCGGTGGTGATGTCCACGATGCTGTTGGCGTTGGTGTTGGTGCTGAAGACACCACCAGCAAAGATGTTGCTGTAGGCCACCTGATTGGTGGCGGGGGTCAGCGTGCTCAGCACCGACTGGAAGCCGGTGGTGCTGTTGTAGCTCAGGAAGGTGTTGCTGGTGGCATCGACGTAGTAGGCCGGAAGGATTCCGTTGTTGGCGAAGCCGGGCGTGCCGTTACGGACTGTATTGCCCGAGAGGGTCGGAAGGGTGGTATCCCAAGCGGTGAC
>JAPLUN010000636.1 GCA_026397715.1 Verrucomicrobiota bacterium | reverse complement strand
CTCCGACGGCGGCTGGCTGAGGACAGCCAGCCCTACCAGCGCTGGGCATGCGCGTGCCCAGCGCGAGGTGGGGCGGCTTGTCCTCAAGCCGCCGCCGAGGGTCTCCACGCGTCGCTTTCCGAAACTGATTTCCGGAAGGAGTGGCATTTTTTAGCCTTCGACCCTGCGGAACGTTTTGGAGAGGGCTGCGATGAGCTGCCGCTTTCGAGTGTCGCGTGGCGGGCGTGGGGTAACCGGCTGGCGAAGAATCACCGGCTCCCGCGTTCGAGCTTTTTCTGGCACGCGTGCGCCACCGAGTCCGTCGAAAGCGGTAGCTGCGTTCGTTCCTCACTTCGCAACCGCAGTCCATATTCAGACGGGCGGGCTGTCGTCACGCCCATCCTACGATGGCGAATGCCTGACTTATTGAGGTGGAGTTTGGAAGTCGAGCTGGCCGTTTTTGAAGAGGTAGGGCAGTGCGGCTCCGGGCTTGGTGCTGAGCTGGGCGGCGGGTTTGGCCTCGATGGTGCGGCCGGGACCGGTCTGGGGCTGGTTGGTGCAGTCCTGCACGTAGATGGTGGCATTGAGCGGTGATTTGGCCGGCAGCTTTTCTTCGGCGGTGCCAAAGGTGCATTTTTCAAAGACGCAGTTGCGGGTGGCGAGGGCAAAGCTCTCGGGTATGCGGCAGTTGATGAAGCGGCAGTTTTGGATGCTGAGCCAGTCCCTGCCGACCTCTTCGGCAGCGTCATCCTTATACCCGATGGGAACCAGATCGAGATCCATGAGGGTGCAGGAATCGAGCTTCATGCCCACATCGATGAGCTTCCATGCCTGCATGAAAGAGCCGGCAAGGACGCAGTTGGTGAACTGCCATTTGGTGCTGAAAAAAGCCACAAACCAAGCGCCTTCCTTGGCAAACACGCAATCCTGAAAAAGGCTGTCACGTGCTTCGAATTTGCCGCCGAGATCGGCGGTGATTTTCACATCGCGGAAATGGCCGCCGGCGGCCTGCCAGGAGCCTTCACGCAGATGGAAGCGGACGTTTTCGATGCGCATGCCGGGCAGGCTTGTCACATCGGCGCGCTGCTCATCGTAATTGGCTCCCGGGTCTTTTTTCCCTGGTGCCCCGATGTCGATGCGGCGCAGGGGACGGTAGGTGCCTGCAGGAATCGTGAGCTTGCCAGTCCATTCGGCTTTGTTGAGCAACAGGTCTCGCATTGCAGGAGTGCTGGAGATCTGGTCTTCGGCCGTTTGGAGATCCAGCGTCTTGACCTTGGCGGATTTGATGGTGACGGCGTGGTTAAGCGGGAAAATTTCCAGCGGGTTGTCCACTTTGGAGTAGTCGCCGAAATGCAGGAGGCGACGTTTGCCATCGACTCTGATGCTCTGCATGTGCGGCATGATGCGCCACTGGATGGTGACAAATGTGTCCTCGGGGATGCGTCCCATGCCGGGCACATGGCGGGCACCGCCGGGATCGCTGTCGATGCGGAGCTCGTCCTGGTTTTTTTCCCAGTTGAAGATCACCTGTTTGGCAGCGTAGGCCAGGCGCAGATCATCCTTGTGAGTTTTCACCACGAGGGTGAACTCCACGGGAGGCGTGAACTTCTCCGCTGAGATGAAGCGGTCATTTTTTTGCAGCACCATCTCCTTGCCTGCTGGCAGGAGTTCTTTGGCCTCACTGAGCAGTGCGGCATGCTGGCGGGAGAGACTGGCGATCCGTTCATCGGCGAGTCTGGCGTCATCCAGCTTTGCGGTCTGGGTCCATTCCGCCTGCTGGGCCTTCAGGACTTCCTCATACTTCTGGAAGAGGGTGGTGATGCCGTTGTTAAGGGCGGTCTCGATGGGGCGCAGGCTGGTGCGGTAGGTGGAGCGAAGCGTTTTCAGTGGCGCAGGGAGATTCGGCGCATCCTCTGCCGGGAGCGGGCTGTGGCTTTTGATGAGCTGCTGTTCCTCACGCAGAGCGAGCGCCTCCGGCAGGCGTGCGGCCGCAGTCTCGGCTGACAGCGCTCGATCCAGAGCGGCGAGGTATTTGGTGTTTAAGTCGTCCAGCGCGGTGCGATGAACTGCCAGTACGTCACGCTCCAGAGCTGCACGGAAGCTGGCATCCAGTTCGCGCAGGCGTTTCGCGCCCGCGCTTTCGACCACGGGTTGAGGCGGAGGGGCGGGCGCGGGTGCTTTCGATGGAACGCCATCCCATTCGAGGATGAAGGCACGGATGGCCTTGTCAGGGCCCAAGCCCCACTCTGCTTTGTCATTGGAAGTCGCCGTTATCTTCAGCGCGAAGGTTTTCTCGGGTTGAGATGCGGAGGCACCGGCATTCTCCCAACGGGTGAATTCAAAGGGTTCGCCCGTGAGCCATTTCCAAACATCCTTTTCGCGCAGGCCGCCGATGGTGGCCATGGATTGCGGAACCTGTTTTAAAAAGGGAGGCAGCACGCGGTTCATCCAGTCCTGCTCAGCCTGACTGTTGATCGTGGCCAGATGCGCGCCGAGGCTTTGCGCATGCTTTTGGGCGTTGGGCTGGTTCATCCGTTCGCCGACGATCTGATAGTGGTGTCCGTTGTAGCTCAGCACTGGAAGCTTGGACAGCGGGCTGCCCTTGGGGGCATTGGGGTCCGTGCGCACGACGACCGGTGCGGGGGCTGTAGTGTTCGTTGGCGTCTGATTGGATTGTGGTCTGGGAGGCTCCTGTTTGGCGGGTTCGGTCTGAGCGACTTCGGGTGCCGGTGGAGCCGGAGGCGGCTCACCATGCCGCATGAGAAGTACCGCCGCCACGCCGACGACGATCAAGGCGGCGGCGATCATGCCCCATGGGGTGGCTGGGGGCGGCGGGGGTGGGGGAGGCTGGCGCGGCTGCATGCCGCCGGCGGGAGCCTGCCGGGCCGGTTTTTCTTTGGCGACGGGGACGGTGAGGATCTGATCGAGATCACGGCGCAGTTCGCGAGAGGTCTGATAACGTCTGGCGACATCCTGCTCCATCGCTTTGCGGATGATGGCGTCGTAGCGTGTGTCACAGCCCATTTTCTCGCTGGGCATCTGGAAATTGCCGCGCGGGATTTTGCCGGTGAGCATGTTGTAAAGCATCACGCCCACGGCATAGAGATCGGCGCGTCCATCGACCTGCATGCCGATGATCAGGACCTCGGGTGCGACGTAGTCCGGCGTGCCCATGGTGGTGCCTTCCTGGGTGAGGCTGCCGGACTGCCCCGGATCGTGCATTCGCGCCAGACCGAAATCGGCCACCTTCACGGCGCCTTCCATGTTGATGAGGATGTTCGCGGGCTTGATGTCGCGGTGAACGACGCCGTGCTCGTGCGCATAAGCCAGCGCATCGCAAACGTGTGCGGTGATGGCCAGCGCGTGATCGACCGGCAGTTTGCCCTGCGACTGGATCATCTTGGCCACGTCCGTGCCGTCGATGTACTCCATGACGATGTAGAGGAGTTCATCGCGGGTTTCGCCGAAATCGTACACGGCGACGATGGCGGGATGGTTCATTTTGGCCATCGTGCGCGCTTCGTTCTTGAAGCGTTCGATGTACTCCGCCTCGTCTTCCGCCACCTGGGGTGGCAGGACCTTGATGGCCACGAGCCTGTCGAGAGAAGTCTGTCGTGCCTTGTAGACGGCGCCCATGCCACCGCAGCCAATCATCTCCCACTGATCATACTGAGGCAGCATGGCCTGCAGATGCTCGGGTGATGGCGGTGTCCAACCCACGGCTCCGTCATGTGGAGGTTTCTCATTCATGCCCTGTGAAAACGATCATTTGCGGCGGAGCGTAGCCGCCTGCCCTAAAAATGGGAATAGGAAAATCAAATCAGGCCACGGCGGACGAGTGATTCCTCCATCGCACGATCGATCAGCATCACGGCCAGTGATTGAGTGGCGTCATCCAGCAACTGAGTGGCGGCTTTGAGAGCCTTGGCGTCATGATCCGTGGCATCGAGCAAGGCGCGCACGGCAGAGGCCTGGCTGACCACGGTGGATTTTTCGTCAGCGCTGATTGCATCACCGAGCTGGGAGAGTGCGGTATCGACGGCGGGGAGGAGCTCTTCGGCTTTCAGTTTGGCCTCGGTCCAGATGCGTTCGTTCATGTCTTCGAAGGCGAAATCGACGCTTTCGGAGATCATCTGCTCCACGCGTTCGTCTTCGACATCGACGGCGGTGCCGGTGATCTGCAGCGTGGTGTCCTTATTGGTGGCGGTGTCGCGAGCGAGGACGTGGAGGATGCCGTCCGCATCGATGCTGAACTGCACGCCGACGCGGGCGCTGCCTTTGGGGCCGGCGGGGAAGGGGACTTCGATGCGGCCGAGCTCCCAGTTGTCCTTGGCGAGTTCGCGTTCGCCCTGAAGGATGCGGATGAGCATGCTGTCCTGATTGGCAACGGCATTGGTGAACATCTCGCCGGCTTTGGCGGGGATGGTGGTGTTGCGGGGGATGATGATGTTCATCAAGCCGCCGAAGGTTTCGATGCCGAGGGAGAGCGGGGTGACATCCAGCAGCAGCACCTGACGCAGGCTGCCGCCGAGGATGCCTGCCTGGATGGTGGCACCGAGGGCGATGGCTTCGTCAGGATTTTGCGAGGTGTTGGGTTCACGGGCGAAGATTTCGCGGACGTAGTCGCGCACCAGCGGCATGCGGGTGCTGCCGCCGACGAGGATGACTTCATCAAGGTCTGAGGCTTTGACGCCGGCATCGCTCAAGGCACGCAGGCAGTGGATGCGGGTGCGCTCGATCCATGGGCGGGCGATTTTTTCGAGGTCGGCGCGGGTGATGTCGAGTCCATTGAAGGAGGCTGAGTCGTCGGTGGAGAGGCGCTTTTTGACGGACTCGGCTGCTTCGAGGACGCGGATGTCGTGGGAGGGCAGGGCGAGTTTCTGTGCGATGAATTCGGCGAGCAGGCGGTCGATGTCATCGCCGCCGAGCTGGGTATCTCCGGCGGTGGAGAGGACCTGGAAGGTGCCGTCGCGCATTTCGAGGACGGAGATGTCGAAGGTGCCGCCACCGAGGTCATAGACGGCGATCTTTTGATGCTCGGAGAGTTTGTCGAGACCGTAGGCGAGAGCGGCAGCGGTGGGCTCGCTGAGGATGCGGAGGACTTCGAGTCCGGCGAGTTCACCGGCGCGCTTGGTGGCGTTGCGCTGGGCATCGTTGAAGTAAGCGGGAACGGTGATGACGGCCTGCGAAACGGGTTGTTCGAGCGCGTGTTCGGCGACGGCTTTGAGGTGCTTGAGGATCTCTGCGGAAACTTCGACGGGGGAGGTTTTCAGTTCGCTGAGTGAGTAGGGCGGCGTCCATCCGGCTTCGCCGGGGCGGCGGCCGATGAGGCGTTTGACCGAGGTGATGGTGCGTGTGGGATGGAGGGCGCGCTGGCGCAAGGCTACTGCTCCGACAGAGATGCTGCCATCCTGGGCCATGCACACGGCGCTGGGGGTGCTGCGGCTGCCGTTTTCATCGGCGAGGAGGATGGGGAAGCCGCTGTCCACGACACCGACGAGCGAGTTCGTGGTGCCGAGATCGATGCCGAGGATGGGGGAGTTTGGATTCAACGTTTCGAGAGGTTCACACGGGTGGGCTTGCTAAACACTGCGCTTTGGTCAAAATCAAATCATGGAATCACTGACCACAGGACTGATCGCGGAAACTCATCTCAACGAAGCTCAGATTGCAGATGCAGCTGCGCAGCTGGTGGATGCTACGGTGACGGCGGCGGAAAAGGCGAATTTTCTGCGCGCCTTGGCAAAGAAGGGCGAGACGCCGGCGGAGATCGCGATGTTTGTGAAGGAGTTTTTGAAGCTGGCGGTCGATCCGGGGATTAACCGTGCGAAGCTGCCGGGGCCGATGCTGGATGTGGTGGGCACGGGCGGGGATCAGCTGCATTTGTTCAATGTGTCGAGCACGGCGATGTTCATCCTGGCGGCAGGTGGCGTGTGCGTGACGAAGCATGGCAACCGTGGGATCACCTCGAAGGCGGGCGGTGCGGATGTGCTGGAGGCGCTGGGCATCAAGATCGACTTGCCGAAGGAGAAAGTTGTGGCGGGCATCGAGAGCATCGGGCTGGGGTTCTTTTTTGCGCCGCTGTATCACCCGACGTTCAAGGCGGTGGCGGAGGCGCGGAAGCTGCTCGCGGCGGAGGGGCAGCGTTCGATTTTCAATGTGCTGGGGCCACTGCTCAATCCGGGGCGGCCAGACTACCAGCTCATCGGTGTTTTTGATCCGAAGCTCACGCGGGCGTTTGGCGAGATTTTGGTGCAGCTCGGCCGCAAAGGGGCGTGGGTGGTGCATGGCAGCGCGGCTGACGGGCAGGGGATGGATGAACTCTCCACCCTCGGGGTGAATGATGTGTGTCAGGTCGCGGAGGGGAAACTCAGCGAGACGCGGATTGATCCCAAGGACCTCGGCTTTGCCAAAGCGGCGCTGGAAGATCTGGTCGGTGGTGATGCCACGGAGAACGCGCTCATTCTCGAAGGCGTGCTGGCTGGAACGATCAAGGGGGCCAAGCGTGACATCGCGGTGCTGAATGCCGCGGCGGGTTTTGTGATCACCGGTGTGGTGACGGATCTGATGGCCGGAAAAGCACTGGCGGAGGAGCTGCTGGAGCGTGGCGCTGCTCATGCGAAGCTGCGGGCGATGCAGGATCTGATTTAGCCTGATCTATTCATGAAACTCTACTGCGACTGGCTGCAAGCCCCCATTGGCGGCGTTGGGCCTGTTTTGAAAGACATCGAGTATGTATCCATACACTCAGTCTTTCAAAACTGCGCCCGCCTTGCCACTGCGGGCTTTCGCTGCGTCTCGCGACGAATTTCATGAATAGATCAGGCTTGGGTCATTTTCCCGCAAGACAGGCAGGGGAAAGATGTTAAGATGTCCTAATAATCTTTTCTCCCGCCCATGCCTCACCCCAGTGAAGTGCTTCAATACGCCCAGAAGGTGCCGCACAGCATGTGGGCGACCATCGCTATTGTCGGCTTCATCGCGTTCGCGGCGGGGCTGGCGTTTGCGAAGGGGGTGGTGCAGCAGATCATCAATGTGATGACGCTGGCGGCATGTGCGTGGGCGGCGTGGTATGTGTTCATGCACCGGGTGCAGATTTTTGGAGCGGCAGGAATGCACCTGACGACGAACCGGCTGATCGTGATGTCTGGGGTGGCGGCAGTGCTGATGTTTGGCCTGTGCAAAGTGGGGAAGTACTTTCTGGCGGCCTTTGGACTGATGCGAATGCTGGGCGGGCTGACGGGGTGGAAGGGGCTGATCGTCAGCATCATTCCCTCTGGAGGACTGCTGTGGCTCGGCAGCATGGTGCTGCGCGTGGTGGGCAGCCTGTATGGCATGGAGAACGCGGCGGAGATCGTCAAAAAAGGCGGATCGATCGAGAGCCAGGCGAAGTCTATTTTTTACACCCTGAGCCAGAAGGTCGACAACAGCTTCATTGGCGGGCTGGCCAAGAAGCTGGATCCCTATGACATCAAGCCGACGGCCAACCTCGCCCGTTTGCTGATTCTCTGGCCCGAAGGGACCATGTGGCAACGACTGGCGGAACAAAGCCCGGCCACGGCCAACGCGCTGAACCATCCGCTGATCGCCCAGCTCGGCTACGATCCGGACGTGAGGAAGGCCATTGAGAATAAGGACTTCGCCGGGCTGATGCAGATGCGGAAGATCGAGAACGTGGCGAACCACCCCGACCTGCAGCCCGTTCTTGGCGGCATGCAATTGGAGATGGCGATGGATTCAGTGGTGTATAAGCAGCCACTGCCGCCGCAGCCGGTGAGGATGTATTGAGGAGGGTCAGACCTCTCCTTCAATCAATCTCGTATTCCACTTCGACGATCACGCGCACGATTTTGCGTTCTGGCGTGGCTTCATCGCGATCAAGGACCTGAAACCAGCCCTGGCTGGCATTGAGCAGCTTGCCGAGCTGAGTGTTAGAATCGCGGGCGAACTGTTCGCCAGCCACGCGGGCATTCTTGGTGGCCTCCTCAATCATGCCAGGTTTGACGCTGTTGAGATCTTCAAAGAAAAAACGTGGCTCGCTGATGGTGCCAAGCATCAGACCCTTGCGCATCAGGGTGCTGGTGGCGGAGACGGCAGCTTTGACTGACTGCGCTTTCTTGGTGCGCAGAAGCACTGACTGGGAGGCGCTGAAGCGGGTCGCGGGAGCCTGCGCATCCTTGTCGCGTGTTTCCATGCTGTGATCGCGGAGCGAGGGCGGTTGCAGGGCAATGTCGGCCTCCTCAAAGCCTGCTCCTGTGAGAAACTCCTTCACCAGAGTCGCGCCTTCGGCCAGCTTGCGGTCCACCTCTGCCAGTTGATCATCGGTGGCGGAATAGCTCAAGGTCCAGATGGCAATGCTGGCGGGCACCTCTTTTTCGGCGAGGCCTTTCACCGCGATCTTGCTGGTCTTGTTATGGCCTCGAATGCCCTGGCCGACAAAATATCCCCCCAAGGCGATTCCCATGGCCAGGAGGAGGGCAGCAAGCAGTGAAGTCGATTTCATGGTAAATCTTTTATCACGGAGAGCCGGTCTTCTGCACCCGAAAAAAACCGGCAACGGCACGTTGCCCCGGGCGTGGCTCTCGCTTTGATCTTCCGGCACTCGCCCTTTTCCTTTTCGCATGCCCAAATACATTCTCACCATCGGCCTTGAAGTTCACGCGCAGCTTACGACGCGCAGCAAGATGTTCTGCGCCTGCCCGGTGGAGTATGGTGCGGAGCCGAACACGCACACCTGCCCCACTTGCATGGGACTGCCGGGAGCACTGCCGGTGCTGAATCAGGCTGCGATTGAGAAAACCATCCTCACGGGGCTGATGCTGGGCTGCGAGACGCCGCCGGTGGTGAACTGGGACCGCAAAAACTATTTCTACCCGGACATGCC
>JAPLUN010000067.1 GCA_026397715.1 Verrucomicrobiota bacterium | reverse complement strand
CTTTTGTTCCTCAGCCTTCTTGGCCTCTTCCGGGGACATTGCTGCGAGCCTCTTCTCCTCTTCGGCTCTCTTCAATTCCTCAGCCTTCTTGGCTTCTTCCGGGGTCATTGCTGCGAGCAGCTTCGCCTCTTCGGCTTTCTTGGCATCATCTGACGCCTTCGAAAGCGAAGCGGCCTCCTCAGTGGAAGTTTTCAGAGAAGTGGTGGTTTCCGCGAAGGCAGGCAGCGCGGTGGCGAATAGAACGACAGACAGGAGTTTGGATTTCATAAGGCCCCTATAGTCGCTCCCATATTCATTCCAAAAACCCCCACAGATGCAGGGGGGGGCATCGAGGTCGGGCGCACTCACGTTTCCCCAGCGTACGACCACCCAACGCAGCGCAGCGCAGTCATCTCTACTGGGAGCGCCGGTTTTTAACCGGCTCTGGAAAGCTCCGCAAAACAAACACACCCCGCATTCCCCCTGAGCTTCATTGCCTCTCGAGGTCACAAGGACGCTCGCCCAGAGCCGATAAAATATCGGCGTTCCCAGCCCAGAGGCTCTCGTCCAAGAGCAGCGCCCACTCCACCTCACCACCCACTAGCCACACACACCACCACCTAAAAAGCAAACAACCCCCAGTCATAGCAGGACAAAATACAACGTGGCAGGTACCCGAAGGCACCTGCCACGCAAATTCAAGCCGCTATCCGCAGGCGCATGCCACACACCCAATCACACCGTCTTGCGCAGACGTGTGCGCACCTGGCGCAGACCCAGCACACCCGCAAAGGCCGCCAGCAGCGTCACCGGAGGAGCCGGCGCACCGGGGGCCGCGCCCACCGCCGATTTCCCCAGGGCCCACTGCGTGCCCGCCAGCGATTCCTTGGTCACCTTCTTCGTCGTCGTGCCGCTCACCAGCGCCACAGGCACGCCCGGCAGCACACCATCCACCATGGGATTCCACGCCGACACACGCGTCGTGTAGTTGTCCGACTCAAAGCCCGACGAGTTGTTGTTGCTCAGCACGATCTTGTTCCACGTCGTGTTCGGATCGCCAAAGAAATTGATGAAGCCAAAAGCCTCGTAGCGGTCCAGCGAGCGGTCCTTTGGATTGCCAAAGTAGGTGTCCGGCAGCTGGCCCATCAGGCTCGCCGTGGTGAAGGCACCCACGAGCTTGGAGCCGTTGTAAAACTCCAGCTTGTTGCTCGGATCCCCCGCCGACCACCACATGCCGAAGTAGGACGAGCTCTTGTCCAGCGACAGCGTGCTGCTCAGCACCTCCGTGCCAGCGCCCTGCAGCGAATAAAGCGATCCCTTGGGATTCGCCGCGTCCACCGCACCGCCGTAGATGTCCGTGCCCTTCACATACAGCTGGTTGAACGATCCCACCCCCTTCCACGCCACATTCTTGTCCACCCCCGTCTGCAGATCGTTAAAGGTGAAGACATTGGTTTTGGCCAGCGATGAGAGATTCGCATTAGGATTCTCCGCATACGTGATGATGAGTTCCGCGCTGGCAGGCAGCGCAGAGGCGAAAAGAACGACAGACAAGAGTTTGGATTTCATTGGGCCATATCTATCGGCTTGGTACCCAAGCACGAAAACCCCCACAGATGCAGGGGGCGCAAACGAGCGCCCCAGCCCACAGTCCACACCCTGAGAAACCCACCTGCACCGCCAGCGGATCCCCGTTCTCCGTTCACACTACGCGCAAAGCCACAGAGGAAGGATGTCGCCGGGTCTTCAAAATATTTTCAAAACAATACATGCCCCAATCCGCAGCCGTAACCACGCAAAATCACCCAAAAAACCTCATGGACAGGCCCTGGATGACCGCAGTGCCAATCTGTCAATAAATTGCACACTGACCCCATTTAGCGCGCCAAAGCAGCAACCCAAAAGGGGGTCAGTGTGCAAATACTTGACAAAATGTTGACGGGAAACATCGATGCCCTCCCCGGCCCCCGGCGTTCATGCAAACACACTCCAGACGAGGCTGGTGCTCACCACAGTGATCTCCGGCAAAACTTCAAAATCCAACCGCATCCTCATTTACGCCTGCCAGACCTGCGGGTAGTTTTGTGCCATGGAAGACCCAGCAGCCGCACCGCAGTCCTCTCCCTGGAAGGGGGTGGATTTCGTGCTGCCGCTTTTTCTGCTGATGCCCGCCGGTGACTTCGCGGCGATTCACGGAGGGCAGGCCGCAGCCCTGCACATCGCGGGGGCGGGCCCCGTCCAGCTCAGCCCGTTGTTCATGGTGGCTGCTGGCGTTTTCACGCCTCTGCTCCTACACCGTACTCGACTGTCCCGCTGGCGGCATGGGATCACGGCTGCCCTGGTTTTCCTCTGCGTGCTGTCCCCGGTTTGGCTGCTTGACGCAGGCAGCTCCGCCATCCCGCTTTCCCGCAAGTTCTCTCACGAGGAGAACACCGTGCTGCGGCAGACTTTCGATATGCCCTGCGTGTTCACAGGACATCACCTGCGCGTGCGCCGCGCCGATGACACCGCAGCGCTCCGAAGTTATCTCCAAAAGCTCGGAGTCCTCGCCACAGGCCCTGCATCCCCGTGAAGGCGGGGCCGCTGCCAGGCCGATAGCGCCATTCACAAAACTCACTTCACGCTGAGCGCGCCTCCCCTATGGACTGCGGTCGCGCAGTGAGGCACGAACGCAGCTACCGCTTTCGACGTGCTGATCGGCTCACGCATGCCACGGGTTATTCGAAGGCGGGAGCCGGTGGACTTTCTCCAGCCGGTCAGTGCACGTCCGCCACGAGACGTTCGAAAGCGGCAGCTTCATTCTTTCAGGGGTTCGCAGCCGAATTGATTGAGACCAAGCGCCATTGAAAACGGGTCTGAGCAGGTTTGTGCACGGGGTAGCGTGGTGCTCCGGTCGTAGGTTGGATGTGTTTGGCGTCGCAAATGCTTCGTCGCTTCACAACTCCCTCCGCCAAACCGCCCGACTTCTGGGCGGCACCGAATTCACACGGCGTCATCACACGCTGATGGACGGGCGGGCTGTCGCCACACCCATCCTACGACTGAGGCGGCGCTTCATCGTAAGTTGGGTGTGTTTGGCGAGATGTGATTCCCAATGCTCAGGCGCGTTCTCCTCCAAACTGCCCGACTTCTGGGCGGCACCGAATCATGTGACGTCATCACACGATCGCAAATCTACCGCCTTCTCCGGCCACCCGGTTCCTGCGGCGCATTCGGCACTCCCGGCGCGGCAGGGGGCTGCTGTGGCGGCTGCACACGCACGGGCGGCGGCTGCTGCGGCGCACGCTGCTGCGGAGGTGCCTGCGGCTGGCGCTGCTGAGGCGGTGGTTGTTGCGGACGTTGCTGAGGAGGAGCCTGCGGCATCGGCACAGGCCTGACCTGCGGTGGCACCACCGGCATGGAAGGCGGCTGCTGCGGGCGCTGCTGTTGCGGCGGCGCATTGCCCGGCTGCCCTGGACGACGACCCGGAAAGCCCGGCTGCATGCCCGCGCCCGGCGGCAGACCCGGCGTAGGCATCACCACGGGCGGCGGAGCCTGCGGTTCGCGACGCTTCGGCACCTGAGGTGCCTGCGGTACATTTTCTTGCGGCATGTCCGGCCTGCCACCCCTGCCAGCACCATCGGGGACAGGGGAGTTCCTTTCGCCCGGCCTCCGGCCTGGAGTCTCGTCCGGCTTCATGCCCGGGCGCTGCTTTGGCGTGTCATCCTGAGGCTTGCCTGGTGGAATCACAGGACGCTCATCCTGCGGCTGGCCTGGCTTCATGCCCGGGCGCTGCTTTGGCGTGTCATCCTGAGGCTTGCCCGGTGGAATCACAGGACGCTCATCCTGCGGCTGGCCGGGCTTCATGCCCGGGCGCTGCCCCGGAGGCAGATCTTTGTCCGGGCGGTCATTGTTGCGCGGTCTTCCCGCAGGCGGCACAGCGTCAGCTCCGGGCACCGTGGGCGTGCGCGGTGGCACACCCGGAGGTCCGCCAGAGGGCAGGGGATTCTTCGGCGTCATCGGCTGGCGCTCCTCATTATTCTTGGGGCGATTGTCCGCATTCGGCGGCATCGTCCCACCGGGCGCATTGCCACCCCGGCCGCGACGCTCCTCCGGATTCAGCACCCGGCCCGTGGCAGGCGGCGGTGCCGTGCTCGTGGCAGGCTCCACCCGTTTCTCCGGCAAGATCGCCGGGCGCGTGCGCTCCAAGTCATCGCGCTGCTTCTGGCGCAGCCGCTGCACCCCCTGCGCATCCGGCCCACCGTGCCAGCCGCGATCCGTCACCGGCTTTTCCATCGACTCCCGCACCCGCGCAGGCAGCGCATGGGAGGCATCCCTGCGGAAGCTCGGTGCCGCCACCACCAGCTGCCCCCGTTCCTTGTCGATCCTCCACTGCCCGCCCGCACCACGCGGTGGTCCGCCCCCTTGACCGCCACCCGGGCCACCACCTTGGCCACCACCTTGGCCGCCCATCCAGTTCCGGCGGAATCCCTCCTCATCATGCCGCAGCGTCAGCCGCCGCACCTGATTCCCGCCAAAGCCATTGATCCGCTGCGGGTCCGGCCCGCCCACGTAGATGTGGTTCATCACATTCTGCTGGTAGACCGTGTGCGTCACATTCACCGACTGATCGTAATACGTGTAATTCCGGCTACGATCCATGATGTAGGGCATCATCGAGCCACTGCTCGCAAACATCCCCACCGGCACAAAATTGTAGTACGACGGCCCCACATCGTAGTAGCTGTCCGTCCAGCCCCCAAAGCCCACGTTCTGCGACCACAGCGCCTCCGGTGGCAGCGGCGCCCAGCCGATCTGCCCCTGCGACTGCCGCCACGAAACCCACGCCGGCGCCCACTGGCTCCCCGGCACCCACATCCAGCTCTGCCCCAGGATGATCCACCGCCCGTAGTGATACGTCAGCCAGCCAAAATCCTCGTTCGAGATCCACGTCCAGCCCGCGTCCGTGAAGGCCCAGCTCCCGTCCGCATACGGCGACCACCCCTGCTGCTGCGAAGCCAGCGGCTGCCACACATACCCGTAGGTCGGCGTGTAAATCCAGTCCCCATAGGGGCTCAGCGCATCATACATGAACTCGATCGGCAGCGCCTCGCCGCCCGACTGCGCCCGCGCCGGCACCAGCGGAGCCACCGCCGCCATCAGCACCGCACATAAGAGAATCAAAGAACGTTTCATGGTAGGAAAAAATGGAAAAGGGTTGGGGGGAGAAAGAACCGAGCAGGACAACACATCACGCGCCCCACATCAGAGGCATCGCATCCGCACCCCAGATGGATGTGTATCATTCACACCCACCTGCGCAGACATCCACAGCCTAGAGGCGCACCCCAAGCCCCCGCCATGGGGTGAAACCCTGCTTCTGGGATCAGGCCCAAGTGGCACCCAATGGACTGCGCTTCACTCCGCTTCCCAAATCCACGCGTGCATGCCCACGCCTCTGATATGGACTGCGGTCGCGCAGTGAGGCACGAACGCAGCTACCGCTTTCGCCGTTACCGGTGACACGCTCATACCAGCAAATACCCGAAAGCGGCAGCCGGCAATCCCTCTCAGCCCCACCACCCCCCACGCGCACCCATAGACGCCCGAAATCCTCACCCCATCGCAGCCCAAAAGCCACCCAACCTCCGCCCCCTCTGCGGCAAAACCGAACATCTCCCTCACTTCGCACCACGCCACCACGCCTCGCACTCCACCATTGATTCGCTGCGCTCACCCTCCGAGCGCACTACGTTCGTCTACCTCACTACGCTCGATTCCACCCCTGCAGTAATCCTGAAATTCTGCCATCCTGTTAATCCTGTCCATCTACACCGCCTCGCACTCCACCACGCCCCCAAACTCCCTCTTGCACCACCCCGACACGTCGCGAATCTTAATCCTGCGGCGCGCAATCCCCCGCCATTCCACCCATGTTGCACGCCACCCCCCAGCCCACGCAGCAGCCCGCCCGCCGCAGCCCACGCCAGCGCAGCGCCCTCAGCACCCTGCTCGTGATCACCCTCGGCCTCACCCTCGGCCTCACCCTCGGCCTCACCCTCGGACTCACCCTCGGCCTCAGCCTCCACGCCGAGCCGCTCGCCATTCCCACCTTCACCACCCGCAAAGGCGTCACCTACACCGACGTCAAAGTCTCCCGGTTTGATGCCCTCGAAGTCCGCTTCACCCACGCCAACGGCATCTCCACCGTCCCCCTCGCCGAACTTCCGCCCGATCTCCAGACCCTCTTCGGCTACGACCCCAAAAACGAAGTCCAAGTCCTCAAAGAAAAGCAGAGCCAGCGCGCCCAGGCCATCATCACCGACGCCGATCAAAAAGCCAAAACCGCCGCCGTCCGCCAGCAGGAAGAGGCCGATGCCCAGGAGCTCCAGCGCATCCGCAGCAGCCCCCTCCGCTGCTACATCAGCCGCGTCCAGCACACCGAAGACGCCCTCCTCATCCACGTCACCGCCACCGACAAGCTCCCCGTCATGATCCCCTCCCGCAACGGCCGGGCCGACCGCGTCAAACTCAACCCCCAGGGCAAGCCCGAATACGCCGAGCAAGCCGCGCCCGGCAAACCCTTCGCCCTCGGCCCCACCCTCCGCATCCTCCCCTCCAGCGTCCCCCTGACCTCTGGCAAAATTGTGAGCGTCTACGTCATCACCACCGACGTCGGCCCCGAACCCATCTGCGCCACCAGCCCCGAAGGCGCCCTCGAATACCGCAAAAAACTCGCCGCCTACAAAGCCTCCGGGAATACGCCGCCTCCGAGGACCGAGGCCCCGCCCGCACCTGCACCCGGCGCAGGGAATCCGTGAGCGCCAGCCCGGCAAAGTAGCCCAGTTGCGCCGCAACGGGTCAGGCAAAGTTGCCTTGTTGCTGTGCAACGGGGGCCTCCAAAGCGCCTTCACGCTCCCGCCATCCAGAAAATTCCCTTGCCACCGGAATCCCCCAAGTTTTTTTCAGCAAAATCTCACAGGGTGAGCTAGATATGCAGCAAAGGCGCTGATTCCAGCTCACATCCAATGTGTTAGCGCGAACAATCCGCCAGAAGGGGGGGCAAGCGAAGGCGCGGACACGATCCCTGATTAATCGCGCTTTTGAAACACCACATTCTCGAATACAACTTCCGCCTGCCACGATGACCTCTGAACAATTTCTCAAACACCTGCAAGAACATGCGGCCTCTTTCGCCAAGGCCGTTGCCACAAACGAAGGAGAATGGATCATCAAAGGCTTCATCGATGTCCATCAGCGCATTTACTCCATCTCGGTGGACACGAAGATTGTCTCGAAAGTTTTGGAGCTTCTCTTGTTTCCGATGTTCGTCGAATTCGCTGAGAAACACGAATTGCAAATAGAGCTGTGCCAGCATCAAAACTTCTATCCTGACCTCACTTTCACCCATGCTGCCTCCGGAAATCGTTTCGCGGTGGACATCAAAAGTACCTACCGCGAAAGCGAGACCAAAGTCAATGGCATACAGCCAGTATGCCTCTCACTTCGTCCTTGGAGTCATCTACACCAAGTGTGACGACGTGGCAGACGAACGGCAGCAATTCTCGCTGGCTGATCTGGCCAAGATTCCTTCCGTCATCAAAAGTTTCGAATTTTTCGCCCAGCCTAAATTCAGGATTGCAACCGCTCGTCCCGGCAGCGGAAACACAAAGAACATCGGGTCGGCGGATAAAATCGATACATTGATCAATGGCACCGGCCCGTTCTCTTCGTTAGGCGAGGAGGTTTACGACGACTATTGGATGTACTACCTCACTCGGGACATGGCCGAAGCCGTGGGCCTGAAGCGCCCCTATATGAATTTGAAGACCTATTTGGAATACAAGCAACGTGGCACCGATACTCTGAAGGCACACGCGAAAGAGATTGCGAGCCTTGCCGAAGACGAACCCGAGAATGAGGAGGTAGCATCATGAGCAGCCCGCCTTTGGTTCCACCCCTCAAGTGCCAGGGAATAAAAACAAAACTCGTATCCGCGATTCAAAAAGTCGCCGACACGCGAGAATATTCGCGCTGGATTGAGCCGTTCTGCGGTTCCGGTGTCGTCGCTCTCAATGTGCAGCCAAAAAAGGCCCTGCTTTGTGATACGAACCTCCATATCATCAGCTTGTATCAAGACATCCAGAGTGGAAAAATCACGGCAGCCATCGTTAAAGAATTTCTGACCAGCGAAGGCGAGAAACTCAAAGCGCAGGGTGAGCCCTACTTCTACGAGGTGCGCACAAGGTTCAACGAGGTGCCCACACCTCTGGATTTCCTTTTCCTTAACCGGTCGTGTTTCAATGGCGTTATCCGCTTCAATCGCAAAGGCAAGTTCAATGTCCCTTACTGTCACAAGCCGGAGCGTTTTGCCCAGGCATACGTCACGAAAATCACCAACCAAGTCCGCCAGATCGCTCAGGTGCTGAGCACCGTTGACTGGACTTTTGAAGTGCGTGATTTCCGCGAGACCTTGGCGCAGGCGGAAGCCGGGGACTTTGTGTATGCCGACCCACCTTACGCCGGGCGTCATGTGGACTACTTCAACTCGTGGTCAGACGCTGATGAAACCGCGCTGGCCGCTGCTCTCGGCTCATTACCCTGCGACTTCCTGCTCTCCACCTGGCATAGCAACGAATTTCGCAAGAACACCGCGATTGACTTGGTCTGGAGTCGCGCCGATTTCCACATGCAGAAGCGAGAGCACTTTTACCATGTGGGCTCTTCAGAAGACTTGAGGCACCCGATGATTGAAGCCCTTATCTCCAATTTTCCCATGGCAGAAACTGAACCAGTGGTCCGTCCAATCGACCAACCCATGCTTTTCGCTTTGGAGCCGCTGACGTCAGCACCTCCGCAAATGACCGTTGCCAGTGTGTGAGCCCGCCAAAAAATCGTGTAACCTCCGTGCTTAGCCTGCCATTCACGGAGCCGGACACCTTTTGGAAACTGCCATGAACCCACCCCAAGCCGCCTGCAACTACGCTGTGCTTCGCTTCCTGCCCTACCCGGAGACGGGGGAGTTTGTGAACGTGGGCGTCGTGGTGAACTGCCTGCAGCCCTGCTGGTTTGATTTCATCATGGAGGAAAAGATGACCACCCGTATGAAGGCGCTTTTTCCCGATCAGAACGAACAAACGTTTGCGGCCGCAGCCGCTGCCATGCAGCAGGAGATGCAACGCGTGAAGGCCATGATTCGCGATCCCAAGACCTGCCAGTTCGCTTTCCACGAAGCCGTGCGCCCACGGGAATCCACCTTGCGTTTCGGCGAGGTGAGAACCCTGCTCACCACAGACACGGAGAACCTCACGAAGGAACTCTTCAAGCGCTACGTCCGCATGGAAGCACGCCCGCAAACCGCGCCGCAGTTGGTCGCGGCTTGATCGCCATGAAAGCGGCTCTAGCCATCCTCCTCGCGCTAGCCTTCCCCCTCGCTGCAGCAGAGTCCACCTCACCACTCGCCTCCCCCAGCGGCAAGCTCCACCTGCGCCTCGGCGATTCCACCCCGCTCCCCGGCGCCATCATGCCGGTGCAAGAAAGGGAAGGGGTGGAAGGCAAGCAGACCCTCGTGCTCGAAGAAAAGGGCCGTCCGCCATTCGTCATCACCGCCCCGGATGGCCGCTGCACGCCGCAGTGGAGCGCTGATGAATCCTACCTCGCGCTCGCCATCCAGACGGACCGGGCCAATTTCTCCCTCCTCATCCTGCGCCTCTCAGACCGCAGCTCCATCACCTGTGACTTCACCGCGCTCGGCCAGCAGATGCTGGAGCTCTTCCAGAAAGCCGGGCTCGATGCCGCCGCCGCCGCCCTCCAGCTCCGCAGCGTCCGCTGCACCCCGCAGCAATGCACCGGCACCCTCGTCTCCGGCACCGCGCAGCACACCGGCACCCTCACCTTCGCCATCGATCTCCCCCAGCAGGACTGGACCCCCACTGGCACCCTCGTCCTGCCCCGGCTCACCGCCAGCGAGCTCAAAGTCAAAGACTGACCCCGATGCCCAGCGCGGCTCATGACGGAATGCAGCCCCGCTAGGCCCGAGCAGTACGCCGTGTGTTCACGAAAACCACGCTGTTCACGTTTCCGTGAACACCGCCCATTCCGTGAACACTCGCGACGCCCTCTGAAAAGGAGGACGTGAATCCATTGCTGCGCCTTCACGCAGTAAAAACCTCCGCTTCCCCCCCTCTCTAACCACCCGCCACAGGGCAGGGGAGCACGCATCCGCGCGTTCGTCTTCACCCCCAGCCCCCGCCCGACATCAAAAGCCGCTATTTGAAGAATCCCGCTTGCCAATCCCGCCCCCCGTCGCTCCACTTCCGCAGCACCCGCACCGGGGAACCGCCAGCACGCATGTCTGACTCCACCTACACCCCTGCACCCATCGACACCGCGAACGTGGTGCTCACAGACCAGCTCACCGGACTCAATGAGCAGCTCGCGGAAAACATCCACGAACTCTGGGCCAAAGAACGAATCGCCCAGGGCTGGCGCTTCGGCCCCCAGCGCGACGACACCAAAAAAGAGCACCCCTGCCTCGTCCCCTACCACAGGCTCCCCGAATTAGAAAAAGAGTTCGACCGCCAAACCGCCGTCGGCACCCTCAAGATCATCCTCAAGCTCGGCCACCGCATCGAGCCCCTGGACGGCATCTTCACCATCGAAGACACCCAGGCCCTCGCCGCCTGGGACAAGCACCTCACCGAGTGCTCCACCGATGCCTGCAGCAACGGCCCCCGCTCCTGGACCTTTGACATGGATGACCAGCCCGAGATCGACTGGTTGGACAAAAACCTCCCGCAGCTCGAGCGCGTCCGCGCCGCCCTGCAGGCGTTCCAGACCACTGTCTACCCCGCCTGGCAGAAAGAAGACGCCCTGGCCCTCAGCAAGCAGAAGTGGCACCACCGCACCGCCGCCATCGCCATCTGGCCCGGCATCGCCGGCATCGTCTTCGCCATCGGCCAGCTCACCGTCCGCAGCGATGAAATGCGCCTCCTTGGCGTGCTGGAGACCCTCTCCGTCATGGTCGCCGCGCTCGCCGTCATCGGCGGCATCTTCTTCCACCTCCACCACGGCTGGCTCGCCCACCGCCAGTGTGCAGAGCGCCTCCGCATCCTCAAATTCACCGCCCTCTCCTGGCCTGAGCTCTGGTCAGACTTTCCCGCATGGAAAACGAAGCTTGAAGAGGAAATCAAAGCCCTCGGCACCCTCAGCACCAAGTCCGCGCACCACTGGGCCCAGGAAAAAGAAACCCTCCATCCCGTGCTCCCCGACGCCGTCACCTGCGCCGTGTCCCTGCCAGATCTCCAGGCCATCTCCATCTTCTACCGCATCAAGCGCCTCGGCTTTCAGCGCCACTACTTCGTGCACCAGTCCAACAAAGCCCACAGCCGCTCCTGGATCGTGGACATCAAGCTCGGCCTCTGGATCTTCGGCCTCAGCGTCATCATCGTCCTCTTTCACGGACTGCACTCCATGTTTGCCCCGCATGGTGCGCACGGCGCCCACGCCACGCATCCCGACAACGAGTTCAATGCCGAGATCCTCGCCATCGCCCTCGCCGCCGTGCTCCCCGTCATCGGCTTCGGCTTCCGCGCCTGGCTCGCCGCCTTTGAGGCCCCCCGCAGCCGGAACCTCTTCCGCGCCAAAGCCCTCGCCATCGACGACTACATCGCCCGCGGCAACGCCGGCGCCTCCAGCGTCAATCAGACCCTCAATCACATCGCCTACAGCGAGCACTTCTTTAACAACGAACACCGCGAATGGTGCCGCCTGCAGATGGAAGCCGAGTGGTTCGTGTGATGGCGGGCTCCATCTCCAGGGTGGTCAGTCCTTCTCCGGGCTCGTTAATGCTTGCTCATAGGCGTGGAGCTTGGGATAGCAGGCTTGCGTGAAAGGGTCCGCCACCGTCTGCAGGGGGCGCAGGCCCAGATCAGGCTCATCAAGATCTGCCCCCATGCCGACCATGCTCTCCACGGCCTGAAGAAACTCGACAGGCGGAGATTCTCCCCCTGCCAGGCTGAATCCCAGCGGCGTGACGGTGATGCTCTTGATGGGCAGCTCCTCCGCCGTCAGTTTTCCAGCGACCGTGCGGCGCACGAGATCGCGAAAATCAGGGGCCGTTTTTTGAAAGTCCTCTTTCCAATGCCGTCCGTCGTGCACATTGAACAGGTAAGATCCGTCCTCGGCCAGAAAATCCTGATCATCAAACTCCGGGTACAGCGGCCGCCCGTCTTTCGTCGTCACCAGCCAGAACTTGTCTGCATCCGCACCCATAGA
>JAPLUN010000431.1 GCA_026397715.1 Verrucomicrobiota bacterium | reverse complement strand
GCTCTACCATTGAGCTACACCCGCGACTCACTGGAGTCAGGGTGGGATTGTGGCTGGCAGCGGTGGCATTGTCAAATGCGCTCCGCTCAGATTGTCGGTGGCATCGGGGGCATCATGAGCGCCCGGTTCATGCCACCCCTGCCATAACTGGCCGAAGGCACGGACATAAACGCGTCTCGCTTCGAGGAATATTGCCGGTACAAGCGGCTGTAGGTGATCGCGAGGCGGTGGTAAAGCGCCTCATTCTCCGGTGTTTTGGCCAGTTTGCGCACACTGTGGCGCAGGTGGTTCATGGCCTGCGCCACCCCCACATAACGCACATCAGGACCACCGGCCGGCGGAGTTGAATTCGTGGAGCCAAATCGCGCAACCACCTGAGTGTCCTTGCCCTTGGGGCCGAGCAGATCGCTGGCCATCGACTCAGTGCCAAAGTCATCATAGGCAAACGGCGGACCGGGAATCGCGTTCAAGTTGGCGTCGCAGCCGACCAGAAAAAGAACGCTGAAGCAGGCGAGCAGAGCAATGTGCGGAAGTGCTTTCATGCGCTCCACATACCATAGCTGGAACTGAATGCGAATGCAGGAACGCGAAAACGGGCTGCAGAAATGAATCCGCAGCCCGCTGTTTTTTCAGAGCGCCAACTGGCACCGATGCTGTCTCTCAATTCGTTTCACGCGTGGAGATGGGCAGGGATGCACGTTGTTTGGTGAGCATGGCCATGAGCGCGTCGAGGATGCCGCTGCTGTTCGGCCCGCTGTTCACCAGCACGTCGGGGACAACTCGGAGGTTTTTGTCGGCGATGATTTGGAAGGCCTGCAGCATGCCGTACACATCGGAACCAAGGGCGGTCACGCCTGCTTGATAGGCATCGGCCTTGGCCTGGCCCGTGGCGCGGATGGCTTCCGCTTCACCGCTTGCACGCAGACGGGTGGAGGCGGCTTCACCTTCGCTTTTCTTCACGGCCGCCGTGGCGTGGAGTTCGGCAATGTTGACCCCTTGCTCGGCGCTGACGACCTGGTTTTGGATGTCGGCCAGCGACGTCTGGCGCACGAGCTGCTGGCGCTGCTTCTCGGCAGCTTCCTGCATCTCATAGGTTTTGCGGCTCTCTTCCGCCAGCTTGCGGTCCGTCTGTGTTTTCATCAGCGATTCGGGCGGCGTAATGTCGCCGATTAGCGTATCGATCCCTTCCACGTCGTATTCATGCAGCGCGGTTTCGATGTGGCTGGCGGCCTCGCCCTGGCGCTGGCTGCGGGCGCTCAGGAAGTCCAGCACGGTGTAGTCCTGTGCGGAGTTGCGGAAGTAATTGCCAACAATGGGCTGCAGCACGTGGTCGATGAGGTTTTGCAGCGATCCCGCGCGGCTGATCACCTTGGGGGCTTCGTTTGCACCAATGTGAATGATCTGCGAAACATCGAGGTTGAAGGCGAAGCCGTCACGTGAGCGCACGGTGATGCTGCTGAGCTTTGCATCAAAGTGGTGCGCCTCCGTGCGCGTGGCCCAGTTCAGCACGATGTTGGTGGTCGGCACCAGTTCCACCCGCATGATGCGTGTGTTCACGGGATGTTTGCCCGGGAGCAGCGGTTTGCCCCAGACACCTTTGTGGCCCACGTCCACGAGGTCGCCGTGCTTGAACTCAGGTCCGCTGATGTCCAGGTGCGCCTTGCCCACATAGGAGATCACGACGCCGACGTGGCCGATCGGAATCTCAAACATGGGCACCTGCTCGATCTGCGCGAACCACGGATTGATGTTCCACTGGCCGCTGAGAAGCACCTGCTCTTGCAGGCCTCGATGGCCGCCGGCATTCAGGAAGGCCTGCGCATTCTGAAAGTTGTCGTGGCCGGCTACGATGGCTCCAGCGATTTCGGTTTGCTCAATGGGCATGCCATCCAGCGTCGTGACGATGCCGACGAGATCGGGATCCACGTGGCGGATGCGCAGCAGCTGCGGTTCAAGCCCGTGCTGCTGGGCATTTTCGGACGTGATGATGGTGAAGAGCGCAGGATTGATGCGATACGAACCCGCGGTGATGACCCCAAGCTGCCGGCCCTTCTCGCCGCCATGTTTGAGGAATGCACGGGCATCCTGGAAGTGGTCACAATCCACCGTGCGTGCCAGGATGCGGCCGGGTGGAATGGCGGCGCCGGTTTTCGCGACGATCAAAGCCAGCTCTCCCTGCGGCACTCTGACCATGGGCACTTTTTCGATGTGGTACTGCACGATCCAGAAACCAAAGTGCAGGCCCGGGGCCAGCGTGTCGGCCTGGTAACCCGCTTCACCATTGAGGGCGATGATTTCACCGGGAGGCAGGTTTTTGAAGGCAAAGCGTTTGATGACCACGCCGACCTTGCTCTCTGGAATGTAAACGCAGGAGACAAAGTAGAGAATGATCACGCCGAGGACTGAGAGCGTGATGAGCCAGTGCTCGTACGCAAATAAGAGAATGGAGTTCATGACAGGGATAAAATGGGGACAAAAAATTCAGGGTTCAGGATTTCAAACAGGTTCAGGCATGGAGGCGGGTGGTGACGGCGCGGGCAAAAGCCTCGGGATCGTCAGGGGACAGCACGGCCGTGCGGTTCTTCATGCGCACGATAACGGTGCGGTTCAGATCCGTGACGTAGGCGCGGAAGTGTCCCAGCTGCCTGTTCCAGTAGTAGCCGGTGAAGGAATACAGGCCGCCATTGCCACACGTGCGAAAGCTGTGGCACAGCGCGAGCGGTTCCACTTCGACAGAACTCATTTCGTCAAACGGCAGCACCGTGTTCCACCACAGGCGTTTGATGAGGATGCCGTCCTTGGTGATCACGTAACCGCGAATGATGAACGGCAGTGCTCCAAGAGGAATGAGCAGCACAACGGCGGCTGACAGCGCA
>JAPLUN010000204.1 GCA_026397715.1 Verrucomicrobiota bacterium | reverse complement strand
GGTGGTTCACGCTGCACCGCTTCGCGGTTTCACTTCACCACCGGCTCATTTCTCTGCTTTGCCTTCGGCTGTCTCCGCTTCGCTACGGCTCTCCGGGAGCCCAAACTACTTCAGTGCAGCGATGAGCTTCCTGAGCTCTGGAACGGCGCAGGCAAAGAGTTGCTTCACCTTGGCGATGAGGGCGTGCTGCCCGGCGCGCTGGTTGTTTTCGGCGGTTTGCTCCAGCTCGCGGCAGAGGTTGTAGAATGAGCTGAGGCCGAAGAGCGAGCTGCTGCCCTTCAAGGAATGCGCGGTGCGGCGCAGCGTGGCCTGGTCGTCACTGCCGGCGAGTTTTTCGAGTTCGAGGATGCGCGCGGGTGTGTCGATGAACCAGTTTTCGATGAGCTCGATGGCGTCTTCGGTGCTGAGTTCATCCGACAGCTGCTGGAGGGCGTCACGTGCTGCGGTCGTGTCTTCAGCGGACCACTTGGGAGCCTCGGCGATTTCTTTAACTTCAGCGAGAACGTGCACGCGGTTCAGGGCTTCGATGAGCGTCTTGGCGCGCAGCGGTTTGGAGACGTAATCATCCATGCCGGCTGCCAGGCAGCGCTCGCGCTCACCGGTCTGCACATTGGCGGTCATGGCGATGATGCGGCAGCGCTTTCTCTTCCAGAGCGAGCTGGATTCGATTTCACGTATGGCGCGCGTGGCCTCGTAGCCATCCATGTTGGGCATGTGGCAGTCCATGAGGATGCCATCATAGACACCGCTGGCAAAGCGCTCCACGGCCTCCTCGCCATCGCGGGCGACTTCGCCCGGGTAGCCATTCTTTTCGAGCATCATCATGGCCATGCGCGCATTGACCTCATTGTCTTCGACAAGGAGAAGGCGCGGCTTGATGCCGCCGGTGGTCGAGTGCGGGATGATCTCATCACGCGTGCCCGCGTCTTCCTTGGCAGACATCTTCTGGCTTTCAAGGACACGAAGCGGGAGCTGGAACCAAAAGCGCGATCCCATTTGGCGTTTGCTTTCCACGCCGATGGTGCCGCCCATGAGCTCCACCAGACGCTTGCTGATGGTGAGTCCGAGGCCCGTACCGCCGAAGCGCCGTTTGCTGGAGCTGTCCACCTACGTGAAGGCCTGGAAGAGCTGGCTTTGCTGCTCCTCCGTCATGCCGATGCCGGTGTCTGTGACGCTGATTTCCAGGTTCGCGATGCCATTGGCGGTGGCGTTCAACCGGCTGACCTGGATGCGGATGCTGCCTTCATCGGTGAACTTGATGCCGTTGCCGACGAGGTTCATGAGGATCTGCCGCAATCTGCCAGGATCGCCCATGAAGGAGTCCGGCACATCCGGGGCGACCCGGACAACCAAGTCGATGGAACGTGAGGTGGCCTTGTGCTGGAGAAGATCCACGACACCGCTGATGACGGAATCCAGACGGAAGGCTTCCTCGACGAGGTCGAGCTTGCGTGCCTCGATCTTGGAGAAGTCGAGGATGTCCTCGATGATGGTCATGAGGGCGTCACCACTATGACGCACGGCATCGACCATCTCACGCTGCTTGGGTGCGAGCTCCGTGTCGAGCAGCAGGGAAGTCATGCCGATGATGCCGTTCATGGGCGTGCGGATCTCGTGGCTCATGGTAGCCAGGAAGTCGCTCTTGGCCTGGCTGGCGGCTTCGGCGATTTCCTTGGCCTTCAGCATTTCCTGAGCCGCGTGCTTTTTCTCGGTGATGTCTGAACCGATGCCGAGATAGCCGATGACCTTGCCGTGCATGTCAAACAGCGGGGTGACGCTGAGCAGCACGGGAAAGCGCGAGCCATCTTTGCGTACGTACGTCCACTCACACTCATCAGGTTTGCCGAGACGTGGTTTGGCGATGAAGGTTTCAAAGCCCGCTTTTACTTCACAGCCCAGCTCGGCGCTGAGGGCCGCAGCGCGTGCGGCGATCTCTTCAGGAAGATGGAAGATGCCCGGTGACTGCAAGCCGATGACCTCGGCGGCGGAGTAGCCCAGTTGTTTCTCGGCGGCCTGATTGAAGGTGACGATGGTACCATCAGTCGTGGCGGAAATGATGGTGTAGGCGGCGCCATCGAGGACGGCCTTCTGAAAAGCATTGGAGCGCCAGAGCTGATCTTCGGAGCTTTTGCGCACCATGAACTGACCCACCTGGTTGCCGATGCCTGCGAGAGCCTGCAGCAGCTGTTCGTCAGGATCGACGGCTTCACTGGCAAAGAGCTCAACGACACCCAAAATTTCCCCGTCTGCGATGATGGGAAAGGCGATGGATGCGCGCAGCTGACAGCTGAGGGCGCAAGCCACACGCGGATGGTCCGGACTTTGCTCGAAATCACCGCACCACTGGCTTTGCTCCGTTTCCAGGACGTGGCCGGGTGTGTGCAAGCCTGTGCCAAAGCGCAGTTTGTTGCTCAGCGCAATGAAGGGGGCGATGTCCCTCAAGGGATCATGCCAGAGTTCGGCGAGGCGCAGAGCTTTGACATCCACCTCAAGCATCCAGAGCAGTCCGGCGGTCCAGCCGAGCTGCTGGCAGATCATTTGAATCACTTTGGCAGAGACCTGACGCACCGTGCCAGGCTCAGCCAGGATGCGGCTGGCGGAGAACTGCAGCTTGCGGCGTTTGTCATCCCGCTTGCGCTGGGTCACATCGCTCTCGATGGCCATGTAATTGACCACTTCTCCGGCTTCGTTGCGGATGGGTTGAATCTCCAGCGAGGTCCAGTAGCTGCGGCCGGAGCGGTGATAGTTGAGGATCTCCGTCTGGACGCTTTTGTGTTCCTTCAAGCACTGGCTGATCAAACGCACGGTGGCGGGGTTTGTGCCGGGCCCTTGGAGAAAGGAGCCAGGCTTGCGCCCCATGACCTCTGCCAGCTCCCAGCCGGTGATGCGGGTGAAGCCTTCATTGACCCACTCAATGCGGCCCTGGGCATCGGTGACGATGACGGCGTTGTCGGTGCGTGCCGCGACGAGGG
>JAPLUN010000167.1 GCA_026397715.1 Verrucomicrobiota bacterium | reverse complement strand
TCATTGCGACAAAGAGCGGGGTGCAGATCAGCGCGGACGATGGGCCGACGCAGATCATTCTGCCGGTGCCGGATCGCAGCCGCGTGACGGCGGTGGCGATCGGAGGGAAGGACAAGGACACGCTGTATGCGTTTTGCGGGAACAAGATCTGGAAGCGCAAGATTTTGCAACATGCGATGGGGGCTTGGAGTCCGTGGATGAAGATGACGGGGTCGAAGCTGTAGCCGCGTCACCCATTGAAGGTCAAAAAAGCAGTCCCAGTCTACCACTCTTAGAATTCAAGGACACCATCGTCATCCGTTTTAATCCGAAGCCAGCTGGTTTCGGTCAGAAAATTGAACCCATGGATTTACGATCCCGCTCATGAAAAACATTCTGCCCTTCCTGCTTGCTTCCCTCTCCCCGCTGCTGGCTGCGGAGCCGCCGAAGGCGACCACTCTCGTGCCCGATGATTTTGGCGTGACCACGCGGACGCCGCCAGTGATCAAGGTGGATCCGGGTCCCAAGTACTGGCCGCGCATGCGGATGTGGCAGGGCATCCCGAGCATTGAACGTACGGCGAAAGGCCGACTATGGGCCACGTGGTATGCGGGACCGCTAAGCGAGGGGAGCAGCGGGAATCATGCGCTGCTGGTGACCAGCGATGATGATGGTGTGACTTGGTCCAATCCCGTGGCGGTTTACGATCCGACGACGTTTTTTGAAGGCAGCACGGGCGATCCGAATGTGTGGATCGATCCGCTGGGACGGCTGTGGTGGTTTGTGTTTCGCATTCTGAAAGTGAAGCACCCGGAGGGCATCCGATCGCTGTGGGGATTCTGCTGTGAGAACCCGGATGACCCGATGCCGAAATGGAATGCGCCGGTGCTGGCGGGTTTTGGTCTGGGGCTCAACAAACCCACGGTGCTTTCGAATGGAGACTGGTTGCGGCCGATCGACAACAATCAGGAAATGAAGCAAGGGACGCGGACGCAGTTTTATGTGTCGCATGACCAGGGGAAGAGTTTCGACTTCCTCTCCAAGTTAGGCATCAAGGATGTCTCGTTTGCGGAACACATGGCGGTGGAGCGCAAGGACGGCAGCCTGCTGATGATGGCGCGGACGACCTATGGCATCGCACAGGCGGAGTCGTTTGATCATGGAGCGACCTGGGTGAATGAGGGTCCATTCACCAAGGAACGTGGACTCAACACGCGCTTCTTTTTGCGCAAGCTGAAGTCGGGTGCGCTGCTGCTGGTGGTGAATGATGCGCCGCGCGGGCGTGACCGCATGACGGCGATGCTTTCGGAAGACGATGGCAAAACGTGGCCGCACAAGCTGATGCTGGATGAACGGCAGCGTGTGAGCTACCCGGATGGCACCGAAGGCGCGAACGGTTTTATTTACGTGACCTATGACCGGGGGAGGTATGAGAAGAATGAGCAGGAGATTCTTTTCGCCAAGTTCACCGAGGCGGATATCAAGGCGGGGAAGCTGGTGAGCGAAGGCAGCAAGCTCAAACAGATGATCAACCGGCTGGCTGATTCTGAGGGCGGTGTGCATAAGTCACGTGAGCCGCAACTGATGGAGGAAGCTTTTGAGAAGAGCAAAGGTGCGCAGAAGAAGTGATGCAACCAGGCGTTCATAGCCTCCTCCCAGCCTGGAAAAACACCAGTCATATACCTAGCAGGTGAGCTCTACCGATTCATGAATCAATGCGGATTCATCAGGTGACACAGAATCAGCATCCGCTGCGTATCATGCAACCTGAGTCCAAGACTGCTTTTTAGAAAATCACAACCATGACACGCACTCTCGCTTTAAGCCTTGCCCTGCTAACGTCTTTGCACGCCGCCGAGCCGATCACCAACTCAATCGGCATGAAGTTCGTCCGCATCGAGCCGGGCTCGTTTATGATGGGGCAGGACGGACCAGCGGCGGATTATAAGATCACGAAGCATCCGGCGAAGTTTGATGATGCGGACTGGGATGAGAAACCTGCGCATCGAGTCACGATCACGAAGCCGTATCATCTGGCGACGACCGAAGTGACCATGGGGCAGTATCGACAGTTCAAAACGGCTTTTCGCCAAGGCAGTGGCAAGGATGACGATGCGCTGAATGGTGTGAGCTGGGATCAGGCGCAGCAGTTTTGTGAATGGCTCTCCAAGAAGGAGGGGAAGTCCTACCGACTGCCGACTGAAGCGGAATGGGAATACGCCTGCCGTGCGGGCACGACGACGCTGTTTTACACGGGCGCTGCGCTGCCTGAGGGCTTTCAACCATGGCCTGACAAGGCTGGGGTCCGTGCACGGTTCTTTGCCGATGCACCGCTGCCGAAGGAGTACCGCGATGAGAAGAAGCTCAATCTACAGGTTGCGCAATCAGCCCCGAATCCGTGGGGGCTTTACGACATGCACAGCAACGTGGCCGAGTGGTGCCAGGACTGGTATGGGCCGTATGAAACCGGTGAGCAGGCCGATCCACTGGGCCGAAGTGAGGGTGATTTCCGAGTGATTCGCGGCGGGCATCATTCGATGCTTGCACGCCTGCTGCGCTCTGCGAACCGCGCCGCCTGGCTGCCGCAGACAAGGACTGACAAGGTGGGGTTTCGCGTGGTGCTGGGCGATTTACCAGCTGGGAAAATGCTGCCTGCAGCCACTCCTCCTCTGAATGCACAAAACGTACAGCAGGGGGTGCTCAAGTATGACATGCCGGGCCCCAATGAGCCGCCGTTCTTTGCCGCACCGAAGCCGTATGTGAAGATTGCCCCAAATTCATTTGGTCCGTTGTTTTCCACGCACAATCACAGCCCGGGCATCACTGAGTGTCCCAATGGCGATCTTCTCGCGGTGTGGTATTCCTGCGTGGATGAAGGTGGCAGCGAGCTTTGCAACGTGGCGAGTCGTCTGCGGCGTGGTGCGAGCGAGTGGGAGCCTGCATCACCTTTCTGGGATGGAGCGGACGTGAATGACCATGGCCCGAAGATCTGGTGGGATGGCCAATCGACGCTCTATCACTTCAGCAAGGGCCGCGATGAAAACCTGGTGCGCACCTCCACTGACAATGGGGTGACGTGGAGCAAGGCGCTCGTCATGCAGCCGGTGGGCGAATTTGGGAACCAACCGATCCGCCTCGCAGATGGCACGCTGGTCATCACCAATGACTCACGGCAGTGCAGTCTTGTCTTCAGCCACAACAATGGCAAGACGTGGGCCTTCAATGATGTGAAGCAACAACCGAGTGACTTTCGGCCCGGTGGAACGGGGTTTCGCCATCCGGGGATTCATGCGCCGATTGTGCAGCTTAGTGACGGCCGCCTAATGGCTTTCAGCAGGAATGATCCGCCTGAGGATCAGGCGAAGTTTGATTTTAAAACGCCGATCAGTT
>JAPLUN010000112.1 GCA_026397715.1 Verrucomicrobiota bacterium | reverse complement strand
TTGCCTCGGAGGACGGAGGCGCGGGATTGAAGAGGTGGGGCAAGCTGGTTGAGGCAGCTGAGAAGAGCCCGCATGGATGCCGTTGAAAGGCTGACGGTTTGAACTGAACGAAGATGATGGGACTGCCACGCATGAGTACCGGCCCCCTCTGCCGCCATCTGCGCGCGCCAGTGACGCAGGTGCAAAGATCAATCATAGGCATTGTAAATCAATACGTTGAACCATCCAAGTCCACTAAATGCCTGGCATCGTTTTCTCAAGTCTACTAAATGCCTGGCATCTTTTGTAAATGCCTGGCATCTTTTTCGCGTGGGTTCATTTTTTTGTTTTGCGCTTGGTGAGTACGAACAATGATACGCCGATTGCCAGAAAGGCCGCTGCAAGCATCCACCCCCAAAATGCAAGAGGGACCACAGGAAGTGCGGTGGCGAGTGTGGATTGAACGGGTTTTATTTGATGACTTTTAACACCATTCTCAACCAATACAGCAAGTGCATCCTCATGGATAGGAACAGAGCCTTGCTCTGTATTGAGTTTCTTGAGTATTCCTTCCCGCGCTTTTCTACCGAAAAGCATGGAGGGGTCTATATTTTCGATCTTAAGTTCGGATAAAGTGCGCGACACTGTCTTGCAAAGGGTGGTGAGATCTATCACGCCTTCAGTGCCGCCATAAATGACGGGCGGCCCCCCCGATTCTGCGATGCTGGACACATAGGCATGGTTGCGAACCATAGACGCCGGAACCCATACCTCATCGATGGCGAGGATAATAGATAAAATCTCGCGCTGCCGTGTCGGTTTCAAACGAGAAAATATCTCGACCCCCTTGAACTTCGTGTCTTGGTTCCCATTGGCAAAAACTAACCTCAGCATATTCTCATCTTGGAGGGATGGCCGTGATATGATCTTCTCCAGATCGCTTGATTCGATCTTCTCCTTATCACGCAATTTTTGCAGCCAACTTACATCCTGAGATAGGGAATTGAGAGTGATAGAAATCAGTGACAAAAACGATGTTATGAATGTTTTCATTTTTATGTTTAATGACCTTCTTTGGAATCACTGTCATTATTAATAAACTGCCCGTTAACCTTGATTACTTTGAGAGAATGACTCCAAGGTAGTAAATCACTGATCCGGTACCACTTGGTGCCAATCTGAGCCCTGCAGAATTCATAAAATCGAGCTGTAATTTCAACTGTGTCTCCATCTGAGCCGCCTATGTTAGGAAAAACAAAAGTGGGTGAGTCGTTTGAACTGATCTCTCCAATAGCATGGCTTAAATTAGCTTTGTCGGAAGCAGCGTAAGGATTGTTATCCTCGTCGTCAAAATTTGGATCATCGTTGCCTTCAAGATCATTTCCCGGCCAAGGCACATTAATGCTATCAGGTTGCGGTTGGTCTTTAAAAATATTGCCAGGGGTATAGGGAAATTTATCCTTCGGTATCTCTCCAGGGTTTTTGACCTGGTTTTGAAAGCTCCGAGTTACATCCCAACGTAAAGATACACCTCCTGAGAGGGGTTCACGATAAACCGGATGCATGCTTCCGGGTGGAGGAAAAAGCGGATCCGCAGAACCTTCAAGTTTGGGACGCTCTTGCGTAGGAGAGAACAGCCTGCTCGGGGTGATGGCAAATTTGAAGTTCCACATTTTGGCGTCGATTGCAAATGCCGGCTCAGTAGTCCATGCAATACCAGGCGCTTGTGAAATTTCAGATATCCGAATTGCTGGAGCTGGCTTGAAAATACCTTTTCCTTTTTGTGTTACTTTTCCTTTTGCCCATATTACCCACACATCCATCTGGGCAATAATTGCAGCATTGTCTATCTTTACTATCTTAATCTCTTTAGGTTCATTGCTTATAAGTTCATCATCAGTCAGATTGCGTTTCACACGACGCTTTGTGGAATCATTTGGAAATGGTTCGCCACCTTCCCATCTATATTTTCGGTTTGCGCCTTCATCACCGATTTGATCTGCCGTGACTCCTACTGCCTTTAGTACGACATAAGGCTGGTTCAGTTGATCAGAAGGCCCCTCTCCTGTAACTGTTTTGGCTTTTGGTGTCACGAAATGCTTAATGCTGTTTTTTTTGTCTTTATTGATGGAAGGCACTTCGTCACCAATTACGCCTTTCATTCCGTCATCTGGAACGATGTCTGCCTCTTTCAGAGCCTGTCCCACCGCTTTGTTAGTGGTGGCATTGGGTCTGATGATGGTCGAAGCCGCTACAATCAGATTAGCGCTAAGGACAAAGTTTTCCATTTGGGAAACGACAATTTTTTCCGAGCCATTCTCATCGACTTCTGTGGTCTCGTCCAGCAAAGCCTTGATGATGGCATCGGTATTTCCGCTACCTCCTTCTTCGACAGTTTTACGCCGCATGCGCACCTCGGAGATGGTATTTGCCTCGCGGCCCACGGATTTGCCATAATAGCTGCCGTTGTAAACGATGGTGAAGGGGACACCTCCCAAATCCGGCCAGATGGTTCCGCCGCCTTCCCCCCCAGGAAGATCCGGGCCATCTACTGGACCATCTTCCGTGTCTGGAAATTTTTTGTCATAGCCATCGGCCAAGCCCGGTCTCCATGGCACGGACTCCAGGCTTGGCGGTGTGCCTTCCCCCGACTGTCCATCACTGGTGGTCCAGGTTGTCTTGCTCTTGCTGTAGTCTGGAGGATGGTATCCGTCCTCGACTTTCTGAAACTGCTTGTTGACGTAAGTCACAGCAAGGCCGCCACTGTAATGGGCCTGTAGCGTGCCGCTGGAGACACTTACCGAGCGGCTTTCGAAAATGACGTCGTCATCTTCCACAGGTCTCACAGCAATTTCGGGGGCCGGGCCGGGCAAAACGTCCGGGGTGGTGCCGCCCATGCCAGCCGGTGGTATATAAGCAAACATGGCAACCGTGTCACCGCCGCCTGGGAAATTCACCGGGAAATTCTGCGGCCCTTCGGTCATCAAAGGCGGAGGCAGGAAGGCCGCGCTGCCGCCTTCATCCGTGGTCGTGGTCTGGGTGGCCATGGACACTTGAACCCCGGCAAGACCGATGCCACCTGCGGTGAGTGAGACTGTGACCGGAGCGGGTGTGTCTCCCACTTTGAGGATCTGTTTGTCGCCCCCGGTGACGGTTAGTGTGGGTGCAGCCACTGAGATGACGAAGGATGCGCTGGCCGTGCCCTCGGCGGTGTCGGTCACGGTGACGTTCACTTCATAGACACCCGCCTCAGTGGGGGTGCCGCTGATGCTGCCATTAGGGCTGACGCTGAAGATGCCTCCGCCACCTGTGAAGGTGTAATCACCATTCCCACCACTCACACCAATACCGGCACTGTAGCCGAGGCCCACGCCGCCGGTCGGCAGCGACACCGTGGTGATGGCCAGGGGCTTCGGCGGTTCACTGACATCCAGTGTGAAGGCCTGGTCTTTGACGTGGCCCACGGCATCGATGACGCGCACGGTGAAAGCATACTGTCCGCTGACGTATGACGCGCCTGTGAGCTGGCCGCCGGGAGTCAGCGTGATGCCGGACGGCAGTGCGCCGCCGGTCAGGCTGAAGAGCTTCTGGCCATAGCCACCGCTGACTTCGATCTGCTGCGAATAGGTCTTGCCACCTTGAGCAAAGGGCAGTTCGGCAGCGGTGGTGAAGGCAAGCGGATCGCTGACCGTGAGCAGGAAGTCCTTGGTGCAACTGGTGTCACTGGAGCTGCCGGTGACATTGACCGTGACGCTGAAGCTGCAGGAACCGGTGGCGGTGGGCGTGCCGGAGATGGTTTTATTATCCGCAGAAAGCTCCAGCCCAGCTGGCAACGTGTCCGGATTGGCGCTGAAAATGTAGTTATTAGATGTCCCGCCGGTGGCCGCCAGCGTCACGCTGAAAGGCATGTAGGTAATGGCATTCATCTGCGCATTGGTGGTGGTGATGGTCAAAGGCGGCGGCGGTGGTGGACCTCCTCCTCCATTAGCGGCATCAGGCATGATATTGAGGGTAAGGGCCTGTGAGGCGCTGAGGCCGGTGCCATCCACCACCTGCACAGTGAAACTGCTGCTCATTTCTGTGGTAGGGGTGCCAGTGATGCCGCCATTTTCATCAAGAAACAACCCGTCCGGCAAGCTGCCCGTGAGACTGAACTGATACGGGCTGGTGCCGCCGCTGACGACAATACCGCCATTGTAGCCTGCATTGACCGCGCCATCCGGCAGGCTGGTGGTGACGATGTGCGGTGTTGCGGTGGGATCATCCGGCTGCAGCAGCGGCGGTGGATCATCGCTGACCAGCGGGTTGCGGCTCTGGGCGTACTCCAGGGAATTGATCAAGGTGTCCCCATCTGGATTGGCCTGTGCATCGCCGGGATCGCGCGGGTCGAGGTGGTAGAGGTGCTCCCAGAAGTCGAGCATGCCGTCGCCGTCGTAGTCGCCGCTGGCGGCGCGCGGCGGCACGATGATGATGGAGGAGTCGGCATTGAGGGCGTTGGCCAAGGCGAGCAGGCCATCCGGCAGGCGGTCATTGTCGCCGTCCGTGGTGACCTGCCATGCGGGCTGTGTGGCGGTGTTCCAGGTGATGCCGCTGAGGGGCTGGTTCGGCACACTCATGCCCGCGCAAACACGCCAGACCCACTCCTGCATGTCCATGACAGCGGGGCTGCGGCTGTGGGCGCTGCCGGGATTGAGGCCGAGGGCGATTTCTTCGTAGTTCATGAGGCCGTCGCCATCGAAGTCCTCCACCGAGTCATTGAAATTGCTGTTGCTCAGGATGCCCGGGTAGGCGGCGTTCCAGGCGTCTTCAAGCACATCGAGAATGCCGTCCTGGTCCACGTCATAGGTGCCGGAATGGGCGGTGAGGCTCCAGCCGTTGCTGTAGGCCTGCAGGTTGGTGTAGCCGTCGCCGTCGAGGTCGCCACGGGCATCCGCCGGATCGGCGGGGTTCATGCCCAAGCCCTGATCCGCGTACCACTGCTCGATGCCGTTGGGGATGCCGTCGGAGTCGCCATCCGCCTGATTGACCATGTAGAAGTCGCTGAAGGGCTGGACCGGGTTGGTCTTCGCCAGCAGCGGATTGGTGTGGTACAAGAAAAGTTCATCCGAATCATTGAGCCGGTCATCGTCCGTGTCCGTCTTGGCGGGATCGGTGCCGTACTGCGTGGTCTCATCGTAATCGCTCAGGCCGTCGAGATCGCTGTCGGCGCGGTTGGTGCGGTCATCGGGATAGGCGTCTGCAGCATCGGGAATGCCGTCGCCATCGCGGTCGTTCGTGCTGCTGCCGGGGTATTCAAAGCCCTGATAAGTGAAATGTGGCATGTCGTTCCACGAATCATTGGGCCAGGTGTCTGCGGCATCAGGAATACCATCAGCGTCCTGGTCGATCCAAGCGCCTGCATACTCGGTGTTTTGATACCAGTAGCCGCCATTGGGCGTGGCATCCTGGGCATCGGGAATGCCGTCCAAGTCTGCATCGCCCCAGGAACCTGCATATTCGGTGCCGTTGTAAGTGTAATGGGGCATGCCGTTCCATGGGTCTTGATTGATAGGAGGTGCTTCACCATTCGGGGTGGGGTCAAAAGCATCAGGAGTGCCGTCACCATCCTGGTCTGGCATCACGCCGGGATATTGAGTGCCATTGTAGGTGTAGCTCCCAGCAATCGTCGGCCAGGGGTCCAGGCCATCGGGAATGCCATCTCCATCCTGATCCACCAAGGGGGCGGCGTATTCCGTGGCGTTGTACCAGTAGCTGCCATCCGGGAACGGGTCTGCCGGATCGGGGATGCCGTCGCTGTCACGATCGCTCGATGCGCCGCCGTACTCGATGCCCTGATACCAGAAGCTGCCATAAGGAAACGAATCGAGGTGGTCGGGCGTGCCGTCGCCATCGCTGTCCATCGTGCCTGTGGGGTACCAGGTCCCGCCGATGATCACGCCGGGATCGGTCGGCGGAGGTGGCTCCGAGTTAGGCGGCCCAGCGCCGTTGTAGGGATCATCCATCTGCCCGGCGGCTTCGTTCCAATTGAGGAGCTGATCGCCATCGCGGTCGGTATTGAAGGGGTCACTGTCCTCGAAGTTTTTCAATCCATCGCCATCTGCATCCGAGTAGCTGTTGAAGGTGCCTGCGGACAGGCTGGCGTAGTTCACCACCGGATTGTAAGCCTGGATCTGCTTGTAGAACTCATCGAAATCGGAGAAACCGTTGCCATTGCTGTCCCAGCTCCAGGGATCGTAGGGCAGAGGAGTGTCAGCCGTGATGGCATCGAGTGAATACTGGTATTCCACCGAGTCTGGCAAACCGTCGAGGTCAGAATCAAGGCGGTAGGGATCGCTGCCAAACTGCGCCTCCTGCGCATTGTTGAAGCCATCGCCATCACCGTCCTGCTGGTACCAGTCGTCCCCTTCGGGGTAGTTTGCCATTTCACTTTTAACGCCATTGCTGAGCGTCCAGTAAGAGAAGGCTCCGGGGAAGGGGTTCATCATCCATGACACAAAGACCAAGACTTGAATGACATGCAACCAGCGTGCTTGGCGTAGGCGGAATAAGAGAGTGACGTTCATGCGGATAGTGGAAAATCGTGAAGTTTACCACTATCATGATAACCACCATCGGTTGTCGAGATTAGGCTTGTAAGACGTTTGTATAGTTTATTAAGTATTAATCCAATTACGCGTAAACCTTTGCTTAATCCTCGTGTCTAACAGCGCAGGACATGACGCAGCCCTTTCAAATCGATGCCTGTCGAGGCCGGAGCGAATTTCGGAAGTGAGTTCCGAAAAGGGGGCCTGGGGACGTTCGGCGGCGGTTGGAGGACCAACCGCCCTACCTTCACGGCATGCACGCTCGCACGCCGAGCTGAGCCGGAGGGGCAGTTGGGAGGGTTGTGATTGAAGAAGAAAAAGGCCCTCAATCGCGCGCTTTCAGCACGCCGACCATGTCCAGCTTCCGGAGCATGCGGCTGACGACGAGGAAGGAGGCGCAGGAGGCTGCGGCGACGACGAGGACGGCCATGGTATAGGTGTGCATGCTGATGACGAGGGGCATGCGAATGGTTTCGGTGCTCACTTTGGTGATGATGAAGGTGGCGAGGCCTTTGCCAAAGAGGAGGCCGACGGGGATGGCGGTGGAGATGAGGAGGAGCAGCTCGCCAAGAAGCACACCGGCGACTTCGCGCTGGGTGAAACCGACGACGCGCAGGGTGGCGAGGTCACGGCTGCGTTCGGAGAGGGCGATGCGGGCGCTGTTGTAGACGACGCCGAAGGCGACGACGATGGCGAGCACGAGGTAGAGCTTGCGGAGGATGCCGATGCTCTGGCCGGTGGTGCTGCGGAAGGAATCGAGCTGGTCCTGTTTCACCAAAGTGATGGCGATGCGCGGTGTGTCCTTCACTGCGCGCATGAAGTCACTCCAGCGAGCCTGGTCCACGGTCATGTAGGCACCGCTCACGGTGTCTCCTTCACGCATGAGGCGATGCAGCGCCTGGATGTCCATGAAGGCGGAGATGCCGGCGAAGTCCTGCATGAAACCGCGGATGGGTACGCCCACTGTTTCGCGCCGGCCTTCGAGGGCCTCCACCTGAACGACATCACCAATGCGTGCGCCGAGGATTTTGCCCAACTGCGCGGACATTACGATGCCCTCTTCCGGCAGGACGATGAGCCGCCGTTCCGCATCCAGCAGGCGGTTCAGGTCGGCATCTCGCGGAAGTCCGGTGACAGCGATCTTGCGTGAATGGTGGCCGTAGTGGATGCGCGCCTGCACTGCACGCACGGGCTCGGCGCGCTGCACGCCGGGGAGCTGCTCCAGATTGTGCAGCGAATCGGCCGATCCGGGCTCGGCGAAAAAGGCGACCACATCCTGACGCTGCACGTCGTTCCATTGATAAGTGAGCATGTAGTCAATGCTGTCCGCCATGGAGCCGGGCAGCACCATCAGCCCCGTGGCCAGGGCGAGACCGAAAACCGTGAAGAGAGCCTGCACCGGGCGACGCTCGATGTTTCTCAAGGCCATGCGCAGCGCCGGGCTGCTGCCACGGGTAAGGCCCATGCGCTCGAGCGCCGAAGGCTTGAAGTCGGCAGGTGGCTCAGGTCGCATGGCCTCGGCGGGCGGGAGCTTGACCGCCATCCAGACGACACTGATGACGCCAAGAAAGGAGGCTGCCGTGCTGACGACCAAGGCAATGACCAAGGCGCTGTAGTCCATGCGAAATTTCAGTGCGGGAAAGCGGAAGAAGAGATCGTAAATGCTGATCAGTGCGCCCCCCATCCAGCGTCCGACTGCGCCGCCGATCAGGGTGCCCAACACGACAATGACCAGAGCATAGTTCAGGTAGTGCCGGCCCACCTGCCAGGAGGAGTAGCCGAGCGCCTTGAGCTGCGCGATCTGCTCCCGCTGCAGGCGCACCAGCCGTGCGAGGACCGCATTCACCATGAAGGCCGCCACGCTGAGAAAGACCAGCGGGTAGGCCACGGAGAGAGCACGCACCACGCGCAGTTCGTCATCCAGGCGTTGTGCGCTGTTGTGCTCGCGCCGCGTGTAGGCGCCCTGCGCGCCGTAGCCCAGCAGCAGGCGGTCAATCTCCGCCATCACCGGTCCTGACTGCGCCCCCGGCGAGAGATCGACGCAGAGGTCATTGAACGCGCCGTCGAGATCGTAGGGCACGGCGACGGCCTTGTAGTTCATCCAGAAGACGCCGTAGCGTTTGTTGTCAGGCAGAGTCTGCCCGGGCCGGGCCTCAAAGACAAACTCAGGCGACAGGCCGATGCCGCAGATGATGATGATGTCGCGGTGGCCGTTGATGATGGCCACGAGGCTGTCGCCAATCTGCAGCTTGTTCGCCAGCGCGAAGGATTCACTCACCACCGCCTGCCGTCGTTCATCGGGCTGAGGCAGCCGGCCCTGCCGGATGAAGGTCTTGTTGAGTGTCTGCGGCCGTCCTTCAGGAAGGGAGACCAGATGCGCGGACGCGGGCTCGGTCATGCCCACGAGATCGAGCGTGGCATCGACCACGACGCGCGCCTCCACTGCGGCCACGCCGGGGATTTCGGCCACGCGCTCCGCCAGGGAAAGGGGTGCGCGTTTCAGGGAGGCAAAGACATCCGCCAGACGGTAGCGCTGGTAGTAGGCGTCCCGCGTGCCTTCCAGGGTGAGCACGATGCTGCGTGTCATGATCATCATGGCCAGTCCGCAGGCCATGACGAGGCTCACGGCCACGATCTGACCCTTCATGCGACCGAGATCACGGAAGAGTTTTAGATCGAGTGGCGTGAGCATGCGGTAGTATCCATACGTTCAGTCGCGCGCTTTGAGGACGCTTACCAGATCGAGCTTGTTGAGCATGAAGCCGACCATGGCAAAGGAGGCGCCCGAGGCCGCGAGGACGACGAGCACGGATTTGGCATAGGTGATGGAGCTGATGTACTGCGGCAGACGCACGGTTTCATTGCTCACGGCACTGATCACGTAGGAGGCGAGGACGCTGCCAAAGACGAGGCCCAGCGGCAGAGCCACGAGCACGAGCAGGGTCAGCTCCCCGAGCAGCACACCGGCCACTTCGCGCTTTGTCAGACCGACCACACGCAGGGTGGCGAGGTCACGCCCACGCTCGGAGAGGGCGATGCGGGCGCTGTTGTACACCACCCCGAAGGCCACGATGACCGCCATCCACAGAAACAACTGGCGCAGGGTGCCGATGCTCTGACCTGTGGAGGCACGAAACGCGGCCAGCTCATTTTTCTTCACACTGGCGAATTCGATTTTCGGCTGTTTTTTGACCTCGCGCATGAAGTCGTCCCAGCGATTGGTGTCCACGGTGAGGAAAGCACCTGTCATCGTCTCGCTCTCACGCAGCAGGTGGCGCACCGCATCGATGTCCATGTATGCGGCCATGCCATAGAAGTCCGCCATGAAGCCGCGCACGGTGACCTCCCGGTGATCGCAGCGACCTTCCAGCACCTGGACATGCAGACGGTCCCCGATCTTCACCCCGAGGACCTCCGCGAGTTTCTGCGAAATGACCAGCCCTTCGCCCGGCAGCACGAGAGGACGGCCCTGCGCGTCCCGTGGATTGATGAGTTTGTGGCCCTTTGCGAAGCCGAGGATGAACAGCCGGCGCTCATGGTGCGCATTGCTCACCTTGGCGATGAAGCCGCGCATCGGCTCCACCCGAATTGCTCCGGGCAGATGCTCCAGATCATGCATTGTATTGCGGGAGACAGGATCCCGCATGTGGACCACCACGTTCTGCCGGAACTGATCATTCCACTGGTAAGTGAGCAGCTGGTCCACGCTGTCCGCGAGGGCCCCCGGCAGCACCAGCAGCCCGGTGGCCAGAGCCAGCCCCGCCACGGTGAATCCCGCCTGCACCGGACGACGTTCGATATTTCTCAAGGCCATGCGAAACACCAGCCCTGCGCCCCGCGTGAAGCCGAGGCGCTCCAGCAGTGATGGCTTGAAATCTGCCGGGGGTTCAGGACGCATGGCCTCCGCCGGGGACAGCTTGACCGCCAGCCATACGGCCCCAGCCACCCCCAGAACCGCAGCCGCGATGCTGATGACCAAGGCCATGACCAGGGCTTTTTGATCCAGCTGAAAGTGCAGTTCAGGAAAATGAAACAGCAGGGTGTACACCTTCAGCATGGTGTGTCCCAGACGCCAGCCTGCAAAAATCCCCACCGCTGTGCCTGCGGCCACGATCACCAGGGCATAGTTCAGGTAGTGCCGGCCCACCTGCCAGGAGGTGTAGCCGAGCGCCTTGAGCTGCGCAATCTGCTCCCGCTGCAGCCGCACCAGCCGCGATGTGACGGAGTTTACCATGAAGGCCGCCACGCACAGAAAGACCAAGGGATAGGCGAGGGAGAGCGCACGCACGATCCGCAGCTCGTCACCCAGCCGCTTTGAGCTGGAATGATCACTCAACGCATACGCACCGGGGGCACCGTAAGTGACCAGCATCTGGTCCACCTCCTCAATCACCTCCTTGGGCGGTGTTCCGGGAGACAGATCCATGCAGAAGTCATTGAAAGCCCCATCGAGATCAAAGGCGGAGGCGAGAGACTGGTAGCGCAGCCAGAAGACGCCGTAGTGCTTGTTGTCCGGCAGGGTCTGGCCTGGAGGCGCTTCAAACACAAACTCCGGTGAAAGCCCGATGCCGCAGATGTCCAGGTGATCACGATGCCCGTTCAGGATGGCGGTGATGCGGTCACCAATCTGAAGCCCATTTGCCTGAGCAAAGGCCTCGCTCACCACGGCCTCCCGCTGGGCCCCCACTGCGGGGAGCCTGCCCCGCCGCAGAAAGATCTGGTTGAGATTGAGCTTCCCGTCATCCGGCAGGGAAACCAGCCGTGCCCGGACCGGCTCCTGCACGCCTTCCATGTCAAGCAGCGCGCCTTCCACCACGCGCAGCTCCACCGCAGCCACACCGGGGATGCGGCTGAACCGGTCCAGCAGGGACAGCGGAGCGCTCTTCACCTGACCGAACACATCCGGCATGTGATAACGCTGGTAGTAGCTGTCCCGTGTACTTTCCAGGCTCAGAATCACGCTTTGAGACACAATCATCATCGCCACGCCGCAGGCCATGACGAGGCTGACCACCAGGACCTGCCCTTTCATGCCGCCGAGGTCGCGGAGGAGCTTGCGGTCAAGTGTAGTGATCATTTAGAATGAATTTGCAACGGCGGCCATGACAAAGCGGTCATACACTCTGTTCAAGCCCTTGCTCGTGGAGTGTGCAACACCAGAGATCATGCTATTTCCAAGCCGGTTTCTTGACAAGCCGCACCGTGAGCAAGTAAGCAAGTAAAACCCATGCCAGAACCAACCGTAGCCGACCCCATCGCCATCATTGGAATCGGATGCCGCCTGCCTGGAGGCGCCACCGACGCCCGCTCCTTCTGGGAGATGCTCATGGGCGGGGTGGACGCCATCCGCGAGGTGCCGCAGGACCGCTGGGACCACCGCTTTTACTACGACCCCGAACCCGGCAAGCCCGGCAAGACCTATTCCAAGTGGGCGGGGCTGATCGATGAGATCGACACGTTTGACCCCGGCTTCTTTGGCATCACGCAGCGAGAAGCCCCCTTCATTGACCCGCAGCAGCGCCTGCTGCTTGAGGCCACCTGGGAGGCCCTCATGGATGCGGGCCAGCAGGTGGACATCGTCAAAGGCGAGGACACCGGTGTCTTTGTGGGCATCTCCACGCATGATTACGGGGACATTCAGCAGAATTCCATAGGCCGTGGACTGGCCTATCCGCATTCCGCCACGGGAGTCGCGGCCAGCATCGCGGCCAATCGCATCTCCTACGCGCTGAATTTCCAAGGACCGAGCGTCGCGGTGGACACCGCGTGCTCCTCCTCCATGGTGGCGGTGCACATGGCCTGCCAGGCGCTGTGGAACAAGGAATGCAGCCGCGCCATCGCCGCCGGGGTAAACTGCATCATCACCGCCTATCCTTTCGTGGCTTTCTCCAGCATGGGCATGCTGTCTGCGGACGGACGCTGCAAAGCCTTTGATGCCAGCGCGAACGGTTTCGTCCGGGGTGAAGGCGTGGGTGCGGTGTGCCTGAAGCCGCTTTCCGCCGCGCTGGCGGACGGAGACCCGATCTATGCGGTCATCCGCAGCACCGCCGTCAATCAAGACGGGCGCACGTCCGGGATGACGGTGCCGAGCCGTGGCTCCCAGCAGGAGCTCATCGCCACTGCATGCCGACTCGCAGGCGTGTCTCCGAATGAAATCCAGTATGCCGAAGCCCATGGCACAGGCACCACCATCGGCGATCTCATCGAAGGCAGTGCGCTGGGCACGATCCTCGGCGTGGGACGTCAGCCCGGAGATGACTGCCTGCTTGGATCGGTGAAGACGAACATCGGCCATCTGGAAGCGGGCTCAGGCATCGCAGGGCTAATCAAAGTGGCCCTGTGCCTGAAGCACGGCATGGTGCCGCCGAATCTGCATTTCAACACGCCGAATCCCTCGCTCAACTTTGAGCGTCTGCGCCTCAAGGTGCCAGTGACCGCCACGCCGCTGAAGCAGGACGCGCAGCACCGCCTGCTGGCCTGCATCAATTCCTTTGGCTTTGGCGGCACCAATGCCCACGCAGTGCTGGAGGCTGCTCCGGCACCCGCTCCGCAAGTGCCCGCCCCTGCTCCCTCTGGCGATGAGGCGGAACTCATCCTGCCACTCTCCGCACGCGGCACGGATGCCTCGCTGGTGGCCGTCGCCAAGTCCTTCCATGATTTCATCGAGTCGGCTGATGAATCCATTTCTCTGAGCGACATCTGCGCCGCGGCGAGCCGCAGGCGCACGCACCATGAATTTCGTCTCGCAGCCGTGGCAAGCACACGTGCAGGGATGAGCGCTGCGCTGTCCGCCTTTTTGAATGGAGAGCAGGCCCCCGGACTCAACGTGGGGCAGCCGGTCAAAAACGCCCGCCTCGTCTTTGTCTTCAGCGGCCAGGGGCCGCAGTGGTGGGCGATGGGGCGTGAACTTCTGGAGCAGGAGCCGGTGTTTCGCGAGATCATCCAGACCTGCCATGATGAACTGCTCAAGCTCGGCGGCTGCTCGCTGCTGGATGAACTGCGTCGTGATGAAAAGAACACGCGGCTGAACGAAACGCAGATCGCGCAGACGGCGCTCTTTGCCCTGCAGGTGGGGCTGGCGGCGCTGTGGCAATCCTGGGGCGTGCGACCCTATGCTGTGGTAGGACATAGCATGGGAGAAGTCGCCGCGGCACATGTATGCGGCGCGCTGTCTCTGGCGGAGGCGGTGCGTGTCATCCACCATCGCGGACGCTGCATGGAGAAGACACCGCTGCGCGGCAAGATGATCGCCGCCGCGCTGACGCGTGAGGAGGCCAAAGCCCTCATCGCCCCGTATGGCGAGAGAGCGTCGCTCGCGGCTGTGAACGGCCCCAAGATGGTGTCCATCTCGGGTGACGGCGATGCGGTGGATGAGATTTTCCAGGTGGTGGAGAAGCGCGCGCTCTTTGTGCGCTACGTGCCGGTGAACTACGCGTTTCACAGCGCGCACATGAACCCGGTGAGGGAGGAACTGGCCGAGTCACTGGCAGGTCTGCAGCCACAGACGGGCAGCGTCAAAATTTTCTCCACCGTCACCGGAGAGCTGGCAGAAGGCACAGACTATGACGCGGAATACTGGTGGCACAATGTGCGGCAGAGCGTGCTCTTTGCACCGGCCATTGATGCGGTGATCGCCGCAGGACAGACGCATTTTCTCGAGATCAGCCCGCACCCTGTGCTGTCCAATTCCATGTCCGAATGCCTCACCACGGCGGAAGCCATCGGGCTGGTGCTGCCATCCCTGCGGCGGCAGAAGCCGGAGCGCGCCACGCTGCTGGGCACGCTGGGCGCTTTGCATGTGAACGGTCATGATGTGGACTGGAAGGGGCTGTACCCGCAGGCGAGCTCCGCGATTCGCCTGCCGGAGTATCCCTGGCAGAAGGAGCACTTCTGGCATGAGCCTGCGTATTCGATGAATTTGCGCACGCGTCCGCAGCTCAATCCGCTGCTCAAGCTGAAGCTGCCCAACTTCAACCCTTCGTGGGAAACTGCGCTGAACAAAAGCGTGCTGACCTGGCTGAAGGACCACCGCGTGGGCCAACACCTCATCTTCCCCGGTGCAGGCTATGTGGAGATGGCGCTGGCAGCCGGCGGTGAACTGCATCTGGAAAAGCCGGTGCTCATTGAAGAACTCGAAATCCATCGCGGATGCATCCTGCCTGCGGGGGATGAGGTGCCGCTGCTGCAGATCACCTGCCGGCCGGATGAAAACACTTTCGTCATTCAGAGCACCCTCACCGAGGATACGCCGGCCTGGACGCAGCACGTCACTGGACGCATGCGCGCCGAGCCCGAGCGCCGACAACCGGCGCCGTTTGACCTTGCCGCGATCCAACAGCGCTGCGTGTCAGAACTCGATGGCAAAACTTTTTATCAATCTGCTGCCACCGCCGAGCTGCACTACGGTCCGCAGTTCCAGGCATTGACGCATGTCTGGGCGGGCCAGGATGAAGCGCTCGGCCGCATCGAACTGCCCGCCGCTGCGGTGGCGGAGATGGACCGCTACATTGTCCATCCCGCGCTGCTGGACGCCTGCATCCATCCGACGATCGCCATTCCGGCGGATGGTCTTTACCTCCCGGCGCGCATGGAGCGCATCCGCTGCTTCTCCAGGCCCGGCTCCAAGGTGTGGGCCTATGTGCGCAGGACGCAGGCTATCACGAAGAAGATCATCGTCATTGATCTCTTCATTCTCGATGACGACGGCAATGTGCTGCTGGAGATCACCGACTTCCTCTGCAAGCACACCGCCATGAGCAGCGCACCGGGCTCTGGTGCGCAGGCAGAATGGCTGTACCAGTCTGAGTGGCAGTTGAAGCCTCTCTCCGCAGTGCCTAGCGCACGCACGCCTGCAGACTACCTGCCAGACAACGGCAAGCTTGCCGGAAAGCTGCGAGAGAGCGCTGCTGATTTCAGCACGGCGCTCGGCATGAACGCACGGTATCAAGAGTGGGAGCCGCGCTTTCTGCAGCTGTGCCGCAGTTCGATTCTCGCGGTGTTCAAGAATCTCGGTTGGAGACCGAAACCGGGCGAGACCTTCACGCTGCCCGCCTTGCTAAAACGCACCAAGGTGGAGCCCGCACATGAGCGCTTTGTGCATCGCCTGCTCACCTTGCTGGAGCCGGACGGCTGGCTGCAGTCTGAACGATCTGCCGAAGCACCCGCATGGACGGTCACGGCCAAACCGGCCGCGCTGAATCGCGACAAGCTCTGGCAGGATCTCGTCTTTCACTTCCCCGCTTTTCATCCCGAACTCATGCTGCTGGACCGCAGCACCGACGGACTGGCCGATGTACTGCGCGGCAAGAGCGACGCCGCAGCCGTGCTCTCCGTGAACATGCTGGAGCACTTTGAGGCGGCGTCGGTCTTCACGCGTGTCTACAATCACGTCATCGGTGAAGCCGTCAGCGCAGCGCTGGCGCAGGTCCCGGAAGGAAGGCGCGTGCGTATTTTGGAGATCGGCGCAGGCACCGGCGGTGTGGCTGCCAGTGTGCTGCCACGGCTGCCGCAGGCGGGTGTGGAGTACTGCTTCACGGATGTCTCTGACCGCCACTTCGATCAGGCGGGGAAAAAATTCAGCGACTACCCTTCGGTGGAGTACCGCGTGATGGATCTCGATGTCGCGCCGGCTGAGCAGGGTTTTGCCGATGAGCGTTTCGACATCGTCCTCGTTTCCAATGCGCTGTCATTGACGCAGAACGTGCAGCAGTCTCTGGGGCATGTGCGCCAGCTGCTCGCCTCCGGAGGACTGCTCATGGTTTTGGAGATTGAACGAGCCACTCCATGGCATGATCTGGTATGCGGCACGGACGTGCGCTGGTGGAACTTCCAGGACACGGCGCTGCGTGCGCATCATCCTTTGTTGCCAGGAATCGACTGGAAGAAGGCACTTGCGGCAGCAGGCTTCAGCGCTGTGGAAGCCGTGGCTGATGCCACGAATCAAAGCCAGAGCGGGCAGGTCGTTCTCCTCGCACGCGGCCCAGAACTGCCGCAGCTTGCTGGCGTCGTGGATGTAGCGCCTGCGGAGCCTGGGCTCTGGGTGCTCTTTGTCGATCAGAATGGCCTTGCGCATTCAATCGCTGACACGCTGCGCCAGCGTGGCGACACCTGCGTACTCGTCAGAGCATCGGACTGCCTCACGCTTCTTGCTGATGATGATATCCATATTGATGCCTCATCACGGGAGGACTACACCCGGCTGCTCACTGAATTCCTGCCGACTGCACCTTTGCGTGGCGTCATGCACTTCTGGAGTCTCGACGCGACGGATGAGATTGCGCAGTCGCAGGCACTCGTCTGCCATAGCCCACTCTATCTTGTGCAGGCGCTGATTGCAGCGGGCCATGTGTCTCTGCCCGGCCTGTGGTTCGTTACACGTGGAGCACAGCCTGCTGGTGAGAAATCTTCTGCGCTCTCCCTCACGCAATCGCCGCTGCACGGCATGGCGCGCGTGATTATGAGCGAGTATCCGGACCTGCACTGCCGCAGCATTGATCTCGATGCCGCTGGGGGTGATGACACCTCCATCCTGCTCAATGAACTGCTGCATGCGGATGAGGAAACCGAGACAGCCTGGCGCGGTGAGGCACGCTATGCCCACCGTTTGGTGCATGGCTCGCTGGATCATCTGGCGCAAACTTCCACGTCCACGCTCAACGCAGAGCAGTGCTTCCGACTTGAGTCTGCCAAACCTGGCTCCTTGGACGAGCTGGTGTTCCGTGCCAAGGAGCGCCGTGCGCCCGGGCCGAATGAAGTGGAGATCGAAATCTGCGCCGCTGCGCTGAACTTCCGCGATGTGATGAAGGCGCTGGGCATTTATCCTGCCGAAGCCGCGGATGCCATGCTGCTTGGCGATGAGTGTGCCGGGCGCATCGTTCGTGTGGGTGCTGGCGTGACGCAGTTCAAACCGGGAGACGAGGTCATGGCGCTCGCGGCCGGGTGCTTCGGCACACACGTCACCACGGTCGAGTATACGGTGCTGGCAAAGCCCGCGCATCTCACGATGGAAGAGGCGGCCACGATGATGGTGACCTATTTGACCGCCTCCTATGCGCTCACGCATCAGGGGCGCATGACGAAGGGTGAACGTGTGCTCATTCATGCCGCCACGGGCGGTGTCGGTCAGGCGGCGGTGCGCATCGCCAAGGCCACTGGGGCGGAGATTTTTGCCACTGCTGGCAGCGCGGAGAAGCGTGCGTTCTTGAAGAAGATCGGCGTGGAGCATGTGCTGGATTCACGCACGCTCGCGTTTGCCGGCGAGGTCATGCGCATCACGAATGACGAGGGCGTAGATCTTGTGCTGAATTCACTGGCGGGTGAGGCGATCCATCAGAGTCTCTCGCTGCTGCGGCAGTACGGCCGATTCCTTGAAATCGGCAAACGCGACATTTATGGCAACACGAAGGTGGGGCTCTTCCCCTTCCGCCATAATCTTTCGTATCACGCGATCGACCTCGGTCATGCGCTCGATCCGCGCAATTCGAAGTCCATCATGGGCAGCCTGAAAAAGCTGTTCGGCTCGCGCAAGCTTCCTGCGCTCCCCTATCGCTCGTTTGCGCTGGCCGATGCGGCGCATGCGTTCCGCTACATCACGCAGGCAAGGCAGATCGGCAAAGTGGTGCTCACCATGGCGGATGCCAAGGTCCCGCTCAGTGCCGACACACCGGATGGGGCGCTGCAGTTGAACCCTGATGCCACCTACCTCGTGGCAGGCGGACTTGGGGGCTTTGGCCTGGCCATGTCGCAGTGGCTTGTGAAGCAAGGTGTGCGCCATGTTGTTCTCTCCAGCCGTAGCGGTGCCTCGACTGATGAAGCACGAGCAGGAGTGGCCGCCATGAAGGCTGCGGGTGCTGAAGTGACTGTGATCAAGTCCGACGTCTCAGATCCAGCGAGCGTGACCGCGCTGCTGCAGGAGATCGCGCAGTCTCACCCGCCGCTGCGAGGTGTCTTCCACGTTGCGATGGTCCTGGATGATGGGCTGATTTCGCAATTGAATGCGGAGCGCTTTACCAAGGTCACCACGCCGAAGATCAACGGCGCGTGGAATCTGCATTTGCAGACGCAGGGACTCGCATTGGATCATTTTGTCATGTTCTCCTCGGTGGCGTCCATCATTGGCAGCCCCGGCCAGGCGAACTATGCTGCGGCGAACGCCTTCCTGGATGCCCT
>JAPLUN010000513.1 GCA_026397715.1 Verrucomicrobiota bacterium | reverse complement strand
CTTACAGTGGATATGATCAAAACCAGCAAGGGGGCTGCGCGAAGCTTCTGAGAAAAGGTCATGACCTTTTTTAATAGCAGGTCACAACTCGTCGCGGCAAGGTAAAAAATGCTTGATGCATCACGGTTCACCTAGGGAATGTGAGGATTGCGGTCATTCAGGCTTGCCGTGATCGTAGAGGCTGCTGATTTCAGCGGCACTTAGCGCGGAGCTGAAGATGGCGAACTCATCGATCGCGCCGTTAAGATTGCGGATGGGGAACTGGTGGCCTTGGGTGGGCAGGCCCCAGTTGCCGATCTCGCAGGGGCCGAAGGCGATGGAGCGGCCGGGCTGGTGGAGTTTTGAGATTTCGTAGCCTACGGGCTGGCCGTCGAAGTATTGGATGACCGTGCCGCTGGTGTTGTCATAGGTCACGGCGAGGTGGTGCCAGCGGCCGAGGCTGTCGGCGGTGAAGACGGGCTTGCTGAAATACATCTGGTTGTATTTGGCATTCTTGGCAGCGTCTGCGGGTCGATACATGACGGAGAACATGAGGCTGCCGTCTTCGTAGATCTGCCAGTGGGGTTCGCCGTTGTCGTAGCCGTCGGTGAGGAGCAGGGAGTTGTACTTTTTGTCCACGGAATCGACCTTCACCCAGCAGGCGAGGGTGAGGGACTGATAGGTGCCGTCGAGATTCAGGCGGACGCGGTCGCCGGGGCGTTTGAATTCGAGCGCGGTTTTTTCCGGCCAGCGGCCTTGGGTCCACGAGGCACCGACGGCACCGCCTGCACGCAGGGGTTGATGTGGTTCGGTGACGTTTTTCACGAGGCGGTCCCAGCGATCATCCTCCAGATGTTTGAAGGTGTAGTAGGCGATGAGGCGCGGGTCTTTGCTGGCGGAGAGGGACCACTGCTGCCAGTCGGCGAAGCGTTGGGTGTCACGCTGTTTCACGAGGCCGTGGAGTTCGCTGATTGAGAGGAAATCATGCGGAGAGACGGTGGTGGTTTTGAGCGAGGACAAGGACATGCCTTGTTTCAAACTGGCTGCGGTCTGCGCGTTTGTGTGCGCGATGACTTCGCCTTCGAAGACATGCACAGAGCTAGTGTTGTCCTTCACATTGAGAGCGAATTCGGTGCCGAGGTCTTCCAGCTTCATGCCGGGGGCGTGCATGAGGAAGCCTTTGGCGGCAGGGGGCACATGGACACGCACGCGGCCGCTCAGGCAGCGGGCCTCCCAGGCGGAGAGGATTTCGATTTCAGCGCTGCCTTCAATCAAGGCGGTGGCACCGCTGAAGAATTCGATCTGCGCAAGGCCGTGGGTGAGCTGGATAGTGCCGGGCTTGAGGGTGTCGCCGCTGCGGAGTGTGTTCGTGAATTTGGCACCCATGGTCTGACTGAGCATGGCGACGCCGTTGGAGGTGGCTTCTGTTTCGCTGGAGTGTTGAGGCCAGAAGATGAAGGCGCAGGCGATGGCTGCGGCTGCGGTGAGGGCGGGAAGCCAGCGGCGGATGGGAAGCTTGGGCGTGTTTTTATTGAGACGGCCGGTGTTTACCGTGGGCTGTTGCAGCAGGCGGGCGTGTTGATCGACGAGTTCCAGGTAGCGCTGACGTGATTGCCAGTCGGAGCGCAGCAGGGCCTCGAGCTGGGCGTGCTGCTCGGGGGTGATTTCGCCGTCGATCTCGGCGTGGATGAGGGAGTCGAGGTTCATGCGAGGCCCTCCGATTGAAGCTGGTGGGTGACGCATTCATGCAGGCGCTGGCGGAGAAGCTCCAGATTGCGGAAGAGAGTGCGGCGGCTGAGGGAGAAGCGGCTCATCATCTCCTCGGCGCTTTGGCGCATGGCGTAGCGGCTGGTGACGAGTTCCTGATCCTGCGCGGTGAGTTTTTGCAGGCAGGCGTCGAGGAGGCGGAGGCGTTCGTCGAGGCGAGGTTCGATGTGGGTGCGCTCGCTGGCGAGGAGGTCCATGACGTCTTCGCTGAAGAGCAATGGGGAACGTGCTGATTTTTCGCGATGCTTTTGCACCTGGAGGTAGGCGAAGCGGTAGGCCCAAGGCAGGAAGGGACGCGAGGTGTCGTATTCGGCGAACTTGCGATAGAGGGCGAGACTCGTTTCTTGCAGGATGTCGCGGGCATCTGCCTCGCGCGGCACGAGGCTGAAGATGTAACGAAACAACGGCTCCTGATGCTGGGTGAGCAGCAGGACGAGGGTTTCGGTGGATGTGGTCGAGTCTGACATGTATGCAGTGTATTCCCGGTGGGGGGGCGGTGCAGTGCCAAAAATAATTGCGGATGTTCATTCGGTAGTGCAGTGCGAGGCGGAGAAGCCACTATGAAAGGGCAAAAACGGAGGTTGCAGCAACGTTGTCCCATCTCGACTTTGGATTGCACCAACCATGAAACCTTTTGCTGTACTTTTAATGACGCTTTGCGCCGGGCTGCTGTCTGCGTGCAAGCCTGCTTCCTCATCATCTGCTCCATCAGGCAAGCCACGGGTGGCGCTGGTGATGAAGTCGCTGGCGAATGAGTTTTTTCAAACGATGGCGGAAGGCGCGAAGAAGCACCAGGCGGCGCATGCGGGTGACTACGAGCTCCTTGTGAACGGCATCAAGAACGAGACGGACCTGGCCGAGCAGGTGGGGCTGGTGGATCAGATGGTGTCGCAAGGAGTGCAGGCGATTGTCATTGCCCCGGCGGATTCGAAGGCGCTGGTCACGGTGTTGAAACGCGCGAAGGAGGCGGGGGTGCTGGTCATCAACATCGACAACAAGCTGGATGCGGACACGCTGAAGCAGGCGGGGCTGAGCATTCCATTTGTCGGGCCTGATAACCGCGCCGGAGCGAAGGCGGTGGGTGAGGTGCTGGCGAAAAAGCTCAAGGCGGGTGATGAAGTGGCGATCATCGAAGGTGTGACCACGGCTTTCAACGGACAGAAGCGCAAGGCGGGCTTTGAAGACGCGATGAACGCTGCGGGCATGAAGATCGTGGCGTCACAAAGTGGGCAGTGGGAGATGGAGAAGGCCAATGGTGTAGCGGCGGGCATCCTGGCAGCCAATCCGAATGTGAAGGCGCTGCTGTGTGCCAATGACAACATGGCCCTGGGCGCTGCGGCGGCGGTGCAAGGTGCGGGCAAGGCGGGGCAGGTTCAGATCATTGGGTTTGATAACATCGCCGCGCTGAAGCCGCTGCTGGCGGATGGGCGTGTGCTGGCCACGTGTGATCAGCATGGGGACAAGCTCGCGGTGTTTGGTATTGAGGCGGCGCTGAAAGTGCTGAAGGACAAGACGACGCCCGCGGATCAGCAGACGCCGGTGGATGTGGTGGTGAAGTGACCTCTTTTTTTCATCATGCGCCGCTGGACCGACTTCTTCATCCTCATTGCCGTACTCGCGGCGATGATCGTGCTGTTTGGGCTTATGCGGGACAGCTTTTTCAGCATGGGGACGCTGGGGACGGTGGCAAACCGGATTCCGGCGCTGGCGCTGGTGGCCACGGGGATGACGCTGGTGATGGTGACGGGTGGGATTGATCTTTCGGTGGGATCGCTCCTGGGATTTTGCGGTGCGGTGACGGGGGTGCTGATGGCGGATCTGCACTGGGGGCTGGCGCTGGCGGTGCTCGCGAGTGTCGCTGTCGGAGCATTGATCGGCAGCACGACGGGGGCGGTGAGTGTGAAACTGCGGCTGCCTTCGTTTATCGTTTCGCTGGGCATGCTGGAGATTGCGCGCGGGCTGGCGTTTCTGACGACGAATTCGCAGACGAAATACATCGGCGCGGATATTGAGGCGCTGGGTGCACCGTTTGGCGGGCTGGTGATTTCGCCTGCGTTTGTGATCAGTCTGCTGGTGGTCGCGGCGGGGCAGGTGATGCTGTCGCAGATGGCCATCGGGCGGCATTTGATTGCCATTGGGGCGAATCGTGAGGCGGCGCTGGTTTCGGGGCTGTCGGTGGATCGTCCGCGCATTTTTGCGCATGCGCTGCTAGGCGCGCTGACGGGGCTGGCGGCGGTTTTTAACTGCTCGCGGCTTGGTTCGGCTGATCCGAATGCGGGCACGGGTTTTGAGCTGGGCGCGATCGCTGCGGTGGTGGTGGGCGGCACGAGTTTGATGGGCGGTCGTGGCTCGGTGGTGAAGAGCTTCATGGGAGTGCTCATCATCGCCACGCTGGAGGCCGGGCTGATTCAGGTGGGAGCCACGGAGCCGGTGAAGCGTGTGGTCACAGGTCTGGTCATCGTCGCTGCTGTGCTGGCGGACACCTGGAGGAGAAAATAGTCTGCATGAAATCGATCGTTCTTTTACTGCTTCTTGCTGCATCGGCTTTCGCTGAAAAGCCGCGCATCATCTTTGACACGGACATCACCGGAGATGTGGATGACGTGCTGGCGCTGACGATGTGCCACACGCTGGCGGATCGCGGTGCGTGCGAGTTCCTCGGAGTGACGATCTCGAAGGACAATCCGCTCACGGCGAGTTTTGTGGATGCACAGAACACGTTTTATGGGAGGCCTGATCTGCCCATTGGCGTGACGCGTGATCCGACGGCGCAGAAGCGTGCGAGCAGTTATCTGAAGCTGGCGGATTCGCCGGACTATCCGCATGATTTTAAAAGCAACGACGATGCGCGTGAGGCGGTGGACCTGCTGCGTGAGCTGCTGGCGAAGCAGCCGGACGGGAGTGTTTCGATCATCAGCGTGGGCATTGCCTCGAACATGGCGAACTTGCTCAAGTCGAAGGCAGATGCTCATTCGCCGCTGGATGGTCCGGCTTTGATCCGGCAGAAGGTGAAGATGCTGTCGATCATGGCGGGAGCATTCGCGTTTTGTAACAACACGAACTACCACCTGGAGGCGAACGTGATCAACGGCATCGGGTTTATGCAGACGGTGGCGAATGAGTGGCCGCAGGAGGTGCCGGTATACTGGAGCGGGTATGAGATCGGCGAGGCGCTGCCGTTTCCGCGCGCGAGCATCGCGCAGGATTTTGGGTATCTGCCGCACCACATCGTGAAGGAGGCTTATTTGATGCACAGCGGACCTGCGCATGACCGGCCGTGCTGGGATGAGAGCAGCGTGCTGCAGGCGGTGTTTCCTGAGCGCGGATTTTTCGGCCTCTCCTCCACTGGGCGCGTGCGTGTGGGCGCTGACGGTTTCACGCGCTTCACGCCGCCGGGCAAAGATGGCAAAGGCGGCAGACGTGACCGTTTTCTCATCCTGACTTCAGTGCAGCAGGCACGCGTGCTGGAGGCCATCGTCCAAACCACTGTGCAACCACCCAAGAAATGAAAAAGCTCATCACCCTATTCCTCTGCGCGCTCTGCGGCCTGTCCCCGGCGGCGCCGGTCAAACTCATCTTTGACACCGACATGGGCAATGATGTCGATGATATGATGGCGCTGGCGATGATTCACAATCTGCAAAAGCGCGGTGCGTGTGAGCTGCTGGCGGTGACGATTACGAAGGATCATCCGCAGGCGGCGGCTTTTGTGGATGCGGTGAACACGCTGTATGGCTATCCCGATACGCCGATTGGTGTGGTGCGTGATGGCGCGGCGAAAGAGGCGGGGAAGTTCAATCTGCTGGCGGACGAGAAGAACTCAGATGGCAGCCTGCGCTATCCGCATGATTTGAAGAGTGGAGCTGATGCGCCTGAAGCGGTGGAGTTGATCAAGAGGGTGCTTGCTGCGCAGCCGGATGGCAGCGTGGTCATTGCGCAGGTGGGCTTTTTCACAAACCTTTCGCGTCTGCTGGACTCACCGGGCGGGAAGGAATTGATCGCGAAGAAGGTGAAGTTTCTCAGCATCATGGCGGGTGCGTTTCAGACGGTGCAGTGGGACACGCGGCATCTGGAATACAATGTGAAGCTGGATGTGCCGGCGGCGCAGAAGCTGGCGAAGGAGTGGCCCACGCCGGTGGTGTGGAGCGGGTATGAGATCGGTGTGGCGGCGGCGTTTCCGCATGTGGTGATCGAAGAGGATCTCAACTACATCCCGCATCATCCGCTGAAGGAGGCGTACTATTTGTACAATCCGCCGCCGCATGATCGGCCGACCTGGGACCCGACGGCGGTGCTGTATGCGGTGCTGCCAGAGCGCGGCTACTTTGATCTCTCGCCACCGGGAAATGTCACCGTGGAAAATGATTCGGCCACGCTGTTCCGTGCAGGCAAGGGCGGCAAAGGGAAGCACCGCTTTCTGGTGATGAGCGCGGAGCAAACGGCGCGTGTGCGCGAGGCCATTGTGCAGCTCAGTGTCGAACCTCCAGCCACCAAGAAGTGATGACAGAGAAACGATCCAGAATTGTCGTTGTCGGCTCGCTGAACGTGGACCACACGCTGCGTGTGCCGCACATTCCTGCGCCAGGAGAAACGCTGACGTCGAGCAGCATGCTGACGTGCTTTGGTGGGAAGGGGGCGAATCAGGCCGTGGCTGCGGCGCGTGCGGGCAGTGCGGTGAGCATGATCGGCTGCGTGGGGCCGGATGACTTTGGGATGCGTTACATTGAGGCGTTGCAGAGTGAGGGTATTGACACGACGGGCGTTTTTCGTGCCGCAACGCCCACGGGTTCGGCTTTTATCGCTGTGGATGATCAGGGAGAGAATTTCATCATCGTGAATGCGGGCGCGAACCATGCGATCACGCCGGAGGATGTGGAGAAGCATGCGGGGCTGATTCGTGGGGCGGATGCGCTGCTGCTGCAGCTTGAGTGTCCGCTGGCGGTGGTGCAGCGGGCGGCAGAAATTGCGCGTGAGGCAGGCGTGCGAGTGGTTTTGAATCCTTCGCCGTTGAGTGCGGTGTATCTCGCGGCGCGATTTGCAGTGGATGTGTTGATCGTGAATGAGGGGGAGGCGGCGCAGATCACGCCCAATCGAAATTTGCGTGAGGCGATGTGCAGGCATTTGATCATCACGCGTGGTGCGGAAAGCACGCTGAGCATCACTGAAGATGGTGTGACGGAGATCGCGCCGACGAAGGTGACGCCGGTGGATACGGTGGGCGCGGGAGATACGTTTGCGGGCGCGTTTGCCGTG
>JAPLUN010000216.1 GCA_026397715.1 Verrucomicrobiota bacterium | reverse complement strand
TTCAAACAGGGCTTCGGGAGCGTCCCGAAGATACCTCATGTCAGAACACAAAAACTCAAACAGTTGGACCCTGGCTCTTGTCGCCTTGGGTGTTGTATTCGGGGACATCGGCACCAGTCCGCTCTATGCGCTGCGTGAGTGTCTGACCCATGCGGGTTACGTTCCGGGCCGTGATGGAGTGGACATGATCTACGGGCCGATCTCGCTGATGGTTTGGTCACTGACGCTGATGGTTTCGATCAAATACCTGGGACTGCTCAGCCAGGCGACGGCTCAGGGAGAGGGGGGGATGTTTGCGTTGCTGTCCCTGCTGCGCTCCAAAAAAGAGGCCCTGAGCCCGAAGGCGAACGCCTTTGTGGTGCTGGTGGTGCTGTTTGGTGCGGCGCTGCTTTACGGTGATGGCATGATCACACCGGCCATCTCGGTGCTTTCCGCGGTGGAAGGCATGAAGCAGATCAGCGCCACCCTTCCCCAGCACATCATTGTTTACATCTCCGTGGCGATCATCTTTGGCTTGTTCATGGTGCAGAAGCACGGCACGGCGCGGATTGGCGTGGCGTTTGGCCCGATCATGATCCTGTGGTTCGCGGCACTGGCGTCACTGGGATTTTATCGTTTCATTGAGCATCCGGAGGTCATCGTGGCGCTGTCTCCGCACTGGGGCATTTATTACCTGATGCATCATGGGTATCATGGGATCGTCATCATGGGCATGGTGCTGCTGGCGGTGACGGGGTGTGAGGCGCTGTATGCGGACATCGGTCACTTCGGTGCAAAGCCGCTGAAGCGTGCGTGGTTCATCCTCGTCTATCCTTCGCTCATTTTAAACTACCTCGGCCAGGGTGCGCTGGTGATCAGTGATCCGGCGGCGCTGGAGCATCCGTTCTTCAAACTGGTGCCGCAGCCGCTGCTGGTGCCGATGATCATTCTGGCCACGGCGGCGACGATCATCGCCTCGCAGGCGCTGATCACGGGAGTTTACTCGCTCACGCAGCAGGCGGTGCAGCTCGGTTATTTGCCGCGCCTGAAGATCATCCACACCAATCCGGATGTGCGCGGGCAGATCTACATGCCGCAGGTGAACTTCCTGCTGATGGTGGCCTGCATCGCGTTGGTGATCGGCTTTGAGACATCGAGCAATCTTGCCTCTGCCTACGGTCTCTCGGTGTCGATGGAGATGTTTCTGACCAGCATCTTGTTCTTCTTTGTGGCCCGCCGCATCTGGGACTGGTCGTTTTGGAAAGCCTTCCTGCCGGTGCTGGTGTTTACGATCATTGAGCTGGGCTATGTCTCAGGCAGCCTGATCAAATTCATGCAGGGAGCGTGGTTCCCGCTGGCTGTGGCGGCGTGCATCTGGGTCATCATGAAGACGTGGACGGATGGTCGCGCGATCCTCTTCCAGGCGATGCAGCGTGGCCGCCTGCCCGTGGTGCATCTGATCGATGAAATCAAAAAAGACCGCATCATCCGCGTGCCCGGCACGGCGGTCTTCATGTCTGCCAGCGCCGACGGCCTGCCGCTGGCGCTGCTGCATCATCTGAAGCACAACAAAGCGCTGCACAAGCAGGTGGTGCTGCTGAGTGTGAAGTTTGAGAATGTCCCGTATGTCTGCGGTGATGCTACGCGCCATGAGATCAGCGAGTATCACGAGGAGTTTTACCGCGTGGTGCTGCGCTACGGCTTCGCCGAATCGCCGGATGTGTTCAATGATCTCTGCACGGCGATGTCCGAGAAGACGAAGGTGAAACGCAACGGCATCACCTTCTACCAGAGCCGAGAAGTGCTGCTGACCAACGGGCCCGGCAAGATGGCGGCGTGGAGGAAGAAGCTGTTCGTAATGCTTTCGCGCATGTCCCGCCCTGCGACAGGTTACTTTGATCTTCCGCCACGGCAGGTCATTGAGCTGGGGATTCAGCTGGAGGTGTAGCGGCGGGCAGCGGAGTGATCACGAGGAACAGGTTTTGAAATACTCTGCTTCATGTCCTTTTTGAGGGTTGCAGTTCCGTGCCGGTGCTGCACACCTCAATCATGCGCGCCCCTCGATTTCTCATTGCCACGTTCTGCCTGCTGGCAGGCGCCACCGCCTTTTCCCAGACGCCGGCTCCCACGAAGACCAATGTGCCCTACGGGGAGCATG
>JAPLUN010000480.1 GCA_026397715.1 Verrucomicrobiota bacterium | reverse complement strand
TCCGGAATTGGCTTCGGCGTTTCCGTTCGAAGCCTCTGGCTCCCACTCCAACCTTTGTCGAAGTTCGGGCTGCCAGCCCCAGTCCTGAGCGCGAGGACCCATTGATTGTGGATCTTCCCAATGGGGTGCAGCTCCGCTTCGCATGCAGGCCGGATCCGACTTATCTTTCCCAGGCACTTTCCGCTCTTCGTGGCGTATGATACTTCCCGGAGCCGGAACCCGGATCTTCCTGGCAACGGGGCCCACCGATATGCGGCGTGGGTTTGATGGGCTTTCCGAACTGGTGCGGCAACGCATCGAGTCTGATCCCCTCAATGGCCATTGGTTCCTCTTTTGTAATCGGCGACGAAACAGACTGAAGGTTCTGTTCTTTGATGGGTCTGGCCTATGGCTCTGCCAAAAGCGGCTCGAGCGAGGTGTCTACAGCTGGCCTGCGGGTGATGCGGGCTCCAGTGTCACTCTCACACGCGAGGAATTAACCCTGCTGCTCGGCGGCATCGAGCTCGAAAGGGTTCGAGCCAAGGATTGGTGGAGAAGAGCAATATAATATATACAATATGACAATATTATATTGATACAGTTATACTCTGTTGCTATATGTGTCTCCGCAATGAGCCACGACATCAATCTGGACCTGATCCCCGAAGCGGTTCGGGGCAGCGTCCTGCGGCTCATCCAGGCCCATGAAGCCAAGGAGCAGGAGATCAAAATCCTTCGGGAGACTCTGCGGCTTGCTTTGATCAAGAAGTACGGGCCAAAGAGTGAGAAGCTCAATGACGCACAGCTTCAGCTGCTGGAGATGGAGCCCGGGGTTCGTTCCGAGGAAGTCATCACCGAAGTGGATCGTTCCGCTGAGCCGGTATCTCCTACCGATGAGGATCTCCCGCCCAAGCGGAGCAAGCCACCCGGTCGCACACCATTGCCGGCGTCGCTGCCCAGAAGCGTGGTTGTGGTGCCCTTGCCGGAAGCCCAATGCGTCTGTGAGGGCTGCGCGGGGCGCAAAGAGCTCATTGGCTTCGAGGAATCCGAGCAACTCCACGTGGAGCCAGCCAAATACAGTGTCATTGTGACACGGCGCGAGAAGCGTGCCTGCCCCAAGTGCTCGGAGAAGGGTGTCCAAACGGCACCTGCCCCCGCGCGAATCCAACCCAAGGGCAAGCTCAGCGATGCGTTCATTGTGGAGGTGCTGGTCCGGAAGTATGCCGAGCACATGCCGGTTTACCGCCAGTGCGCGTCCCTGAAGCGGGACACCGGCATCGAAGTGAGCCGTCAAACCATGGTGGATGCAACGATGGCCGCTGGTAACGCGATGGTGGCCCTGGTGCGAAGCATGAAAGCCGAGCTTCTGGCTGGTGGTTACGTCCAGGCGGACGAGACCGAGATGCCGGTTCAAACCAAGGCGGTGCGAGGTCGAAACCACCGGGCTTATTTTTGGCAGTACAGTCGACCGGGAGGACCGGTGGTGTTTGACTTCCGGATGGGAAGATCCCGGGCGGGCCCGGAAGAGTTCCTGAAGGGATTTAAAGGGTGGCTGCAGTGTGACGGATACTCGGCGTACGCGGAGTTGGGTGAAGGCATTCGGTTTGCTGGATGCCTGGCGCATGCGCGTCGACGGTTTTACGAAGCCATGCAGTTGGCGCCGACGGCGGCGGAACCGAAGGAGATCGTCGAGTTGTTCGGGCAGATCTACGCTGTGGAGAGCGAAGCGCGTGAGGCGGGCATGGATGCGAAGGCTCGATGGGAACTCCGACAGGCGAAAAGCCGTCCGGTGATGGAGAGGCTGAAGAAGCGAATCCAGGAAATCGCTGGGAAGGAGCTCCCCAAGAGTGCGATGGGTAAGGCGTGCACGTATGCCCTGAATCAATGGGGCCGGTTGGAGATGTTCCTGACTGACGGCGTGTTGATGGTAGACAACAACTGGTGTGAGTCCGGGATGCGAGGCGTGGCGATTGGTCGGAACAGCGGGCTGCACCTGGGCGACGAACTTGCCGGGCCCAAAGTGGCCGCAATTTACTCGGTGGTGGAGACCTGCAAACGGCTGGGAGTGAATCTCCGGGAGTACCTCGGGGACGTACTGCCGAAGCTGAACGAGTGGCCCGCAAGCCGGGTGGGAGAACTCACGCCGTCGGCATGGAAAGCGTCGCGCAAGGGTTGAACCCATGCCGAGAGGCTAGGCCTCGAATCCGGGACCGATAGATGGAGTTGGTCGGACGGATACACTCGATCGGCAATTCGTCCACGGTAAATCCTGGCACCAGCAGGTGCACTTCAGGCGCAGCAGTCAAAACCACGGGGAAACTGATTCCCATCAATAACCATCGAAACCACAAGGATCGTGACACAAGTCCAGCGTACCCATGACCTCAAAATGACGCACCCAAAACTTTTGCAGCCAGCTACTTCATAATCTCGAACGCCCCAACTTGAACAATCCCTGCCTCGAGGTTCCACCAGACGTCACTTTCACTCTCGCGTCATCGGAACTACGAAACTGCAAATGAGCAACATTGTTGAAATTCAAGCCCGCGGTTGAAGCAGATGTCATTCATTGCAATGGCAGCATCGGCCGAGCCGCCGCGCCCAAAGATACCGGGTTCCCCCCTCGCCAGAATCTCAGGCCTCTGGCCACGATCCCACCGGCCGTTTCAGGTCGTCCTCAGTGCAATTCTGAACCATTAATCGGGTCGGGTGCCGGGGATTGCGCCCCGGCACCCTCCCACACCACCGTACGTGCGGTTTTCTCGCATACGGCGGTTGAACGCAGCGACCCTGTTACACAGGGATCG